>JASLFM010000409.1 GCA_030150585.1 Acidovorax sp. | reverse complement strand
GTTGCTGATACCGTTAATTTCTGGATGCGGCAAGGGAGCGAAGCTAAAGGAGTATTGCGCTGGCTCCGTTGTCTCTACGACGCGAAGGAGTTGCACAAAACTGTGGCTGCCACCGCCGCTGGCACCGTCCAGGCCTGCCGCCGTGGCTTCGATGTTGTCCAGGCTTTCGCCCCGCTCCAAAGCCTGGATGATCGATTCGACACTGCTGCCATCCACCGCACCATCTTGCTGAACAGGGCCAGCGCTAGGCTGCACCATGCTCTCGTCGAGCTTCACGTCATTGCTCTGCGCAAGGTTCAGCACCTCGCCATCGCTCATCATGAGCTCGACCCGTACATCGCCTGGGGCATGCACTACATCGCCAGCCTGGAGCGTGTCTCCCGTCTTCAAGAGTCGTTGGTTACCCTGAAGATCTGTGGCAACGGCGTTACCCACAACGGCGATGACAGTAGCAATTTGGGCCATGGTCTTCTCCAGACAATGCAGCAAGAGCGAGTCGATCCGCTTTCTGCGGCGAATAGCAGACAGGCTAAGTGGTAGCCAGGAGCCTGCCTATTGGACTGAAGTACACCCCCTCAAACAGCCCTGCACCGTAGCGGAGCCAGGGTGCCGTCAGTCAGATCAATCCCTCGTCGTGCTCGTCGCCCAGCAGCTTCAGGCTGTTGGCCAGGTTGACGCGGGTTTGCTGGCGTGCCAGCAGCTTGGCCTGGGCGGCTGGCGGCAGGTCGGTGAAGAGGATCACCCCTTTCTGCACCAGCAGGTTGACCAGGTCTTCGGTCACCCGGGCCAGGTCGGCGTCGCTTTCGCTCAGCGGGTTATCTTTGGGCGGCAAGGGCATCAGTGATCTTTCTGAGGTTCTCCAGCGCGAGCGGGCGCCGACAGATGCAGTACCAGCTGCAAGCGGTCACGCACGCCAAGCTTCTCGAAGATGGAGCCCAGGTGCGCCTTGACCGTGCGTTCGGCAATGCCCAGCTGGGCCGCAACCTCCTTGTTCGAGCGTCCCGCCGCGACGGCCCGCGCCACCTCGGCCTCGCGTAACGACAGCATGGAGAGGTCCACCACCGGGGCCACCCGGTCCCTGCTGGCGGCGAGGTGCTTGGCCGTAGCCGCCACCATGCGGTCCACCAGACCCTGCCCTGGCCACAACCCCCCGTGGGCCACGACTACCGCGACTTCGCGTAGCAGCTGCGGCACCGAGTACACATGCGCATAACCCCGGGCGCCGAGTTCAAGGGCACGCAAAGCTTCTTCATCCTGCATTGCCGAAGTGAGCACTACGACCTGGCACCGGCCACCCGGACTGGCCAGCGCAGCCACTCGCTCGGTCCAGTGGGGGTCGCTGGTGCTGAGCCAAACGATCGCAAGCTCCACACCAGCCCGGAGCGCCTCGCAGCGTACCTGCAATTGGGGCCAACCCATCTCCTGCCCAGCAACGAACGCCTGGCGCCAACGCTGGGGTGCCTGGGTCATCCCCGCAGTAAGAAAGAAGTGGAGCGTATTCATCGTTCTGACAAAGCGTTGGATTTGGCACGCACGATGGGTTTGAGCAGGTAGGACAGCAGCGTCTTCTTGCCTGTGCGGATGTCCACCTGCGCCACCATGCCCGGGATGATGGGCTGGTTCTCACCCAGCCCAGGCTTGAGGGTGCGCACCCGGACCAGATAGAAAGCATTGCCCTTGTCATCGACGACCGAGTCGGCCCCGATGTTGATGACCTTGGCCTCCAGCCCGCCGTAGACGGCGAAATCGTAGGCTGTGAACTTCACGAGCGCAGGCTGCCCAGGGCGCAGGAATGCGATGTCGCGCGGCAGGATCTTGGCCTCGAGAATCAGCGCGTCGTCCAGCGGCACGATCTCCACGACCTCCTTGCCGGGCTGGACCACACCGCCCACCGTGTTCACGAGCAGCCGCTTGACGGTGCCGCGCACGGGCGAGCGAATGTCCGCATGCTTGACCTTGTCCTCCAGCGCCCGCCCCCCCTCGGACATGGCCGTGAGCTTGCCCATGGTTTCGGAGAGCTCCACGCTCATCTGGTTGTGGGCCGTGAGGCGCACTTCGTCAATGCGCCGCGCAGCCTCCTGGATGGCGGCCTGCACGCGCAGTATCTGGGCCGCTGCTTGGTCACGGTCGCCGCGCAGGCGCGCCACTTCGCGCTCGAGGCGCAGTACCTCAACCTCCGACACGGCGCCCGAGCTGACCATGGGGCGCGTGGCATTGAGTTCCTTTTGCTGCAGCTCCAGCCCCCGTTCGGCCTGCTCCTTGCGGGCCTGCACCTCGGCCAACTCCTGACGGCGCTGGGTCAGCTGGTTTTCAGAGATGGCTATCTGGGCGTTGATCTCGCTGCGGCGCGACTCGTACAGCCTGCGCTCCTGCGCCACGATGTCGGCCGCATCGCGCACCAGATCGGCCGGCGGGTTGAAGGCAGTACCCCGCGTCAGCGCCTCGAGCCGCAAGGCCTTGGCCTGCAGCGCCATTTGGCTGTAGCGGCTCTCCAGCATGGAGGAGACGAAGCGCGTGGAATCCACCCGCAGCAGCAACTGGCCCGCCTCGACCACCTGCCCCTCATGCACGGGCAGCGACTCCACCACGCCGCCATCCACGCTTTGCACGATCTGCACCTGGCTCGTGGGAACCACCTTGGCGTCCCCCCGCGTGACCTCGTCCAGCGATGCCACCGAGGCCCACACGAGCAGCGCGATGAACAGCACGGCGGCCACACGCAGTATCAGCCGCGCGCGCAGGGGCTCCTGCTGCTGGATCGCCCAGTCGGCCTCGCTCGCCCAGTCAGCCTGGGTGCGGTCCTCGATGGGTGTGAGCCGCCGAACGATGGGGCCGAACACGGGGCCACCCACGCGTGCTGCGCCGTGCCCTACCTTGCCCAGGGCATCAAAGGCTCCCGCTTCGCCCCCCATGATCACACCGCCTTTCCAATGCGCCCCTGGCGCAGGGCCGCAATAACGTGCTCCTTGGTGCCATCGGCCACCACGCAGCCACCGTCCATCACGATGATGCGATCCACCAGGTCAAGCAGCGAGACACGGTGGCTGACCAGCACCAGGGTCTTGCCTTTGCAGAAGGCGATCAGGCGCTGCTTGAGCGCATCCTCGCTGGAGTGGTCCATGGATGACGTGGGCTCGTCCAGCACGAGGACCGGCGGGTCGTTAATCACGGCCCGGCCGATGGCCACCCCCTGCCGCTGCCCACCCGACAGGGACTCGCCGCGCTCTCCCACCACCATGTCGAAGCCTCGCGGATGGTTGTTGACAAGGTCGGTCAAGCCCGCGATGTCTGCAGCCCGGACCACGGCGGCATCGTCCGCCAAGGGCGCGCCCATGGTCAGGTTGTCCCGCAACGTGCCATAGAACAGCACCACATCCTGCTGCACATAGCCGATCTGACGGCGCAACTCGGCGGGGTCAAGCTGCCGCAGGTCGATGCCATCGATGAGCACCGCACCCTCGGTCGGCTGGTAAAGCCCGAGGATGAGGCGCTCCAGCGTGGTCTTGCCCGACCCGATGCGGCCCAGAATGGCCACATGCTCGCCCGGCTGGATGGTCAAAGAGACTTGGCGTAGCGACGGCGCATCCTGCCCTGGGTAGGTGAAGCTCACGTCCCGGAACTCGATCGCCCCCCGCAGCGCCCCCCGGCTGATGAAAGCCGCATCGTCGGGACGCTCGACCTCGCGCTTCATGATCTCGTCCAGCGAGGTGAGCGCGGTCGATGCCGTGTGGTACTGCACCAGCAGCCCCGCCACTTGGCCCACCGGCACCATGGCGCGCGACGCCAGCATGGTGCAGGCGATCAGGCCGCCGATGGTCAGATCCTTCTCGGCGATCATGTACACGCCGATGATGACAATGGCAAGGCTGATCATCTGCTGCACGAACGCCGACCCCTGCGTGGCAGAGGTGGACAGCAGCCGCAACTGCACGCCGATGCGCGCAAGCAGCGCCACGCTGGACTCCCACTTGCGCTGGACGGACGACTCCGCATTGAGCGCCTTGAGCGTTTCCATGCCGACCAGCCCTTCGATGAGCGTGGCGTTGCGCTGCGCACCCGCGCGGTGGGCTGTATCCGCCAGCTGGTGCATTCGCCCCTGCACCGCCATGGCGTAGAGCAGCATCACAGCGCTGCCGACGAGCAGCGGAATCAGCATGGGCGGCGATATCCATGCGATGACCGCCATGAAGATCAATGCGAATGGCAGGTCAATGAAGGCAATGACGGTGGCCGATCCGATGAAGTCGCGCACCGACTCGAACGAGCGCAGGCTCGATGCGAATGACCCCGCCGACACAGGGCGGTGCTCCAGCCGCACGCCGAGCACGCGCTCCATGATGTGGGCCGAGAGCTTGATGTCTGCCCGGCTGCTCGCCAGGTCCACAAACCGGCCGCGCAGCACACGCAAGCTGAGGTCGCCCACGAGCACCATCAACATGCCGAATGCCAGCATCCAGAGGGTGTCGGTGGCATTGTTGGTAATCACCCTGTCGTAGACGATGCGGATGAAGATGGGCATGCCGAGCGCGAACAGGTTGGCCAGAAGCGCCGCCAGCAGCACATCGCGGTAGAGCGATCTGTTCTCGGCGATCACGCTCCAGAACCAGTGGCCATGGCGGCCCGCTCGGACCTCGGGGGCGCGCGCGTCGAAGCGCATGATGGGGCGCAAATAGGCCGCAGTGCCCAGATAGGCCGACTCCAGCACCTGGCGGTCCACCACCACGGCCGAATCCGGCAGTTCGGGGTACACCACCTGAGCCTGGGTGCGCGCTTCATTCCAGCCCAGCAGCACACAGGCACGCTCACCTTGCAGCAGCACCAGGGTGGGCAGCAGCGCATCGTTGAGGTCCGCCACGGGCTTGCGCACCAGTTGGCAGCTCAGGCGGGCGCGCCGAGCGGCACGGGCGAGCAGCCCCGGCGACAGGCGCGCGTGCTCCGCCGGCAACCCGGCCATGATGGCGTCCCGCGTCAGGGCCTCGCCGTGGGCACGCGCCACGATGAGCAGACAGTCCAGCAATTCGTCCGAACGGTCCGCCACGCTGTCCGTGCCGATTCCCAATGCATCACCACCCGCAAACATTCTTGCCCCCGTGGTCTGGCTGTTTGCAAGTGAAACACAGGAAAGCCCAAACGTCGACTTGGATTTGCCCGTAGGCAAAGTACCTCAAGGCTGGTCCCGCAACCCCATTCAACTATCAAATTAGTAGCTGAAAGCATTGAAACGAAGGGGCCTGCACTCCACAATCGCAAACAACTTGTTGCGCCATGGTGCACGCAAAATCATTGCTTTAATGAATTGAAATTCATATTAAATAGTTAACAACTATTTATTTGGCACAAAAAAAGCCCCTGGCCGGGGCGGCGCCCACAGCCAGGGGTCTGCGCGGAAGCTGGTGGCGCGCCTAGAACGACACCGCCATGGCCGGAATGTCCACGCGCACGACGGGCTTGGCCAGCGCGGCGCTGGCGGCCCGGGCGAACGCCAGCGACCACTGCGGATCGGCCAGCCGCGCGGCGCCGGCGGCTTGGGCCACGGTGAGCACCTTGTCGGCCAACAGCACCTTTCCGCTGGCACGCAGGGGTTCGCAATCCAACTCCGTGAACTGCTCGTCCAGCCAGCGGCGGGCAGCCTCGGAAGTCATGGAGGGCTGACCCTCAAGATCGAAACGGAATTCCTGCTCTGGGGACAGAGTCACCGACACTTCGCTGTGCATGGATTAGGGCCTTTCTCGACAAGAGGTGCGGCGAGCTTACACCCGGCCGCCCTCAGGTTTGCTTACTTGCGCCCGCGGCGCGCCTGCACCGCCGCCGACAATTCGCCGAGGACGGACACCGAATCGTCCCAGCCCAGGCAGGCGTCGGTGATGCTCTTGCCGTATTCCAGGGCGGAAGGCTCGTCCTTGCCCGGCGTGAATTTCTGGGCACCCGCAGTGATGTGGCTCTCCACCATGATCCCGAACACGCTGTGCGAACCGCCAGCAATCTGGGTCGCAATGTCGCGCGCCACGTCCTTCTGCTTCTCGTGCTGCTTGGAGCTGTTGGCATGGCTGCAGTCCACCATCAGCGTGGCCGGCAGCTTGGCGGCTTCCAGGTCCTTGCAGGCGGCGGCCACGCTCGCGGCGTCGTAGTTGGGCGCTTTGCCCCCGCGCAGGATCACATGGCAGTCCTTGTTGCCCGCCGTGTGCACGATGGCCACCTGGCCATTCTTGTGCACCGACAGGAAGTGGTGGCCGCGGCTTGCCGACTGGATCGCATCGGTGGCAATGCGGATGTTGCCATCCGTGCCGTTCTTGAAGCCGATGGGCGCCGAGATGCCCGAAGCGAGTTCACGGTGCACCTGGCTCTCGGTGGTGCGTGCGCCGATAGCCCCCCAGCTGATGAGGTCGCCGATGTACTGCGGCGAGATCACATCAAGGAACTCGCTCCCGGCGGGCACGCCAAGGCGGTTGATCTCGATGAGCAGCTGGCGCGCGATGCGCAGGCCTTCGTCGATGCGGTAGCTCTCGTCAAGGTACGGGTCGTTGATGAGGCCCTTCCAGCCCACGGTGGTCCGGGGCTTCTCGAAGTACACGCGCATCACGACTTCCAGCGTGTCCTCGTACTGCTCGCGCACGGCTTTCAAGCGGCGGGCGTAGTCGAGCGCCGCGGCCGGATCATGGATGGAGCAGGGCCCCATGATCACCAGCAGGCGGTCGTCCTTGCCGGCCATGATGTTGTGGATGCTCTTGCGGGTACGGGTTATCAGCGATTCCACCGCCGTGCCCCGAATCGGGAAGAAGCGGATCAGATGCTCGGGTGGGGGCAGCACGGTAATGTCCTTGATACGTTCGTCGTCGGTCTGGCTGGTTTTGTCGACGCTGCGGTACCAGGCATCGCTGGCGGTGGTGGCTTGAGCAGTCATGGGGCTTTTTCTCGAACAGTGGAAGAGTGGGAGGGAAAAACAAAAAACCGCCGGGCTTTTCAGCGTCGGCGGTTGTCGTGTGAGGTGTTCAGGGTGCTTGCGCGCTCGCCTCTCATCCGCCTGGGACAGAGAACCAAAAGTAAAAGTAGAAAGCGCTACGCACTGGCATACAGCCCAATGTAGCACAGTCCTGCGGCGGTGCAACATCCCCCAGCGTTGTGCGGCGGCAACGCCTGCGGAGTGGCTCAATGGCCCAGCCAGCGCCGAAGGCGTACCAGCAGCGGTGGGCGTGGCAGAGGCTGGCTGCGGGGCCATTCGCTCGGCGATACGCCACCCTGTTCGTACATATCGATGAGCAACAGCGCCTCGCCCAGCGTGCGCCAGGCCAGCAGTTCGAACTGACCGAACGCCCTCCCTTCGCGGCCACTGCGCTGCTCAAGCGCGCGCAGCCACGCATCGAGCGCATTGCGCAGTTCGCGCAGCGCGCGCTGATAGGCGCCGAACTCGTAGAGCGCATGCCAAGCGGAGCCCAGCCCCGTCAGGAACAGCTGGTGCTCGCGCGCGACACGCACCAGGGCTTGCACGGTGGGCACGATGGCCGCTGCGTCCTTGTGCCGGCGGCGGGCATTCACGGCCTCTTCGATCTGCTGCGAAAGCGCGCCCAGGCTGTCGCGCATCTGGCGGGAGTCCTCGTCAGCCAACCCTTCGCGCAGGAAGCGGCTGATGGCATTGAACGACTGCCCGGGCAGCGGCAGCGAAGTGCGTGGCGACGGCATGGCCGGATTGTGCGCCGGTATGCCGGGCTGCGGAATCAGGCGGTGCCGCCCACCGTGAGCCCGTCGATGCGCAGCGTGGGCTGGCCCACGCCCACGGGCACGCTCTGGCCTTCCTTGCCACAGGTACCCACCCCGCTGTCGAGGCGCATGTCGTTGCCGATCATGCTGACTCGCTTGAGCGACTCGGGGCCGCTGCCCACGATGGTGGCGCCCTTGACGGGATAGAGAATCTTGCCGTTCTCCACCCAGTACGCCTCGCTGGCCGAGAACACGAACTTGCCGCTCGTAATGTCCACCTGACCGCCGCCGAAATTGGTGGCGTACAGGCCGCGCTTCATGCTCGCGACGATCTCGGCCGGATCCTTGTCGCCGCCCAGCATGTACGTGTTGGTCATGCGCGGCATGGGAATGTGGGCATAGCTCTCGCGGCGGCCGTTGCCCGTGGGCTTCGCGCCCATCAAGCGGGCGTTCATGGCGTCCTGGATGTAGCCCTTGAGGATGCCGTCCTCGATGAGCACGTTGCGCTGCGTGGCCTGGCCTTCGTCGTCGACGTTGAGCGAGCCGCGCCGGTCGGCAATGGTGCCGTCGTCGAGCACTGTCACGCCCTTGGCCGCCACGCGCTGGCCGATGCGGCCGCTGAAAGCCGAGGAGCCTTTTCGGTTGAAGTCGCCCTCCAGGCCGTGGCCCACGGCCTCGTGGAGCAGCACGCCGGGCCAGCCCGGGCCGAGCACCACGGTCATCTCGCCCGCTGGCGCGGGACGCGAATCGAGGTTGACCAGGGCCGCGTTGACGGCCTCGTCCACGTACTGCGCGATCTGCGCGTCGTCGAAGTACGCCAGACCGAAACGACCGCCGCCACCGGCCGAGCCCATCTCGCGGCGCGCGCCTTGCTGCGCGATCACGGTGACCGACAGGCGCACGAGCGGCCGCACGTCGGCCGCGAGCGTGCCGTCGGCACGCGCCACGAGCACCACGTCGTACTCGCTCGCGAGCCCCGCCATGACCTGCACGATGCGCGGGTCCTTGGCGCGCGCGCGCTGCTCCACCTTTTCGAGCAACTGCACCTTGGCCGTGCTGTCCAGCGTGGCGATCGGATCGAGCCCCGGGTAGAGCGAGCGGCCCGGCGCTATCTTTTGTGCAGCAACCTTCGCCTTCCGGCTCTGCGCTGCAGCGGAAATCGACCGCACGGTATGCGCTGCGTCGAGCAGCGAGGCCGCGGAGATGTCGTCGGAGTAGGCGAACGCCGTCTTCTCCCCGCTCACGGCACGCACGCCCACCCCCTGGTCGATGCTGAAGGAGCCGGTCTTGACGATGCCTTCCTCCAGGCTCCAGCCCTCGCTGCGGGTGTATTGGAAGTACAGGTCGGCGTCATCCACCTGGTGCGCCCGGATCTCGGCGAGGGCCTTCGCCAAATGGGATTCATCCAGGCCAAAAGGCTCCAGCAGGAGCTGCCGGGCCGTGGCCAAGCGTTCGAGAGTGGGTTCGCGGGCAATCATGGGGACATTGTAGGCACGCCACCATGCCCCCGCGGCGCACCGGGGCAGGCCTCAGCCCGCTGCCGTCTGGTCGTCCAGCGGGGCATGCGGGGCATGGGTTTGCACAGCCTCTATGCCCACTTCGCGCGCCTTCTCTCCCGCGTACATCTGGCTTTGGCCGATGACCTGACCATTGGGCGCCTTGAGCGTGAAGTACGGTGCGCCGTTGCGGGCGCACAGGCGGCCGAACCGCACGCCCTGGAGCGCGTTCTTGCGCACGGATTCGATGCCGGTCAGCGCGCCGGCACGGGATTCGTAAGGTTCGCTGGTCAGCACCACCTGCCCGTTGGGCGCCACCAGGTTGAACAGGTACTTGTCGTTCTGCGACTTTTTCAGCTCGAACTTTGCCGCCATGGGGGTCCTCCGGGTTGCGCCAAGACAGCTTGGCCCGCCCCTTGTACCCCCAGCGGGCAATCCGCGTCAAAAGGCGGGCTTAGCTTCCTGGGCCGGCAAGCGCTGCGCGCGCGCAACCGACATCAGCACCCCCAGGGCCAGCCCCAGCGTGACCATGGCGGTACCGCCGTAGCTGATGAACGGCAGGGGCACGCCCACCACGGGCAGGATGCCGCTGACCATGCCCATATTCACAAAAGCATAGGTGAAGAAGATCATGGACACCGCCCCCGCCATGAGGCGCCCGAACAGCGTGCCCGCCCCCACGGCGATGGCCAGCCCGCGCCATACCATGAACAGGAAGCACACGATGATGAACAGGTTGCCCACGAGGCCGAATTCTTCCGAATAGGCCGCGAAGATGAAGTCCGTGGTGCGCTCGGGGATGAATTCGAGGTGGGTCTGCGTGCCCGCCATGAAGCCCTTGCCCCAGAAGCCACCCGATCCGATGGCGATCATGCCCTGGATGATGTGAAAGCCCTTGCCCAGCGGATCGCGGGTCGGGTCGAGCAGGGTGCAGATGCGCTGCTGCTGGTAGTCGTGCAGCACGGGCCAGCGAACGCCGTCGGCGCACAGCTGCGGCTCGAAGCCCACAATGAGTGCGACGCCGATGGCCCCGATCACCACGGGCGGCAGCACCAGTCGCCACGACAGGCCCGCGAAGAAGATCACCGACAGCCCGGCGGCCAGCACGAGCAGCGAGGTGCCCAGGTCGGGCTGCTTCATGATCAGCCCCACGGGCACCACGAGCAATGCGCCGGCCACCACGAAGTCGAGTGGGCGCAACTGGCCCTCGCGCTTCTGGAACCACCAGGCCAGCATCAGCGGCATGGCGATCTTGAGGATTTCGCTGGGCTGGATGACCACGCCCACGTTGATCCAGCGCTGAGCCCCCTTCTTGGTGATGCCGAACAGCGCCACGGCCACCAGCAGGGCCACCCCCAGCGAGTACAGGGGCACGGCCAGCGCCATGAGCTTTTGCGGCGGCACCTGGGCCACGACGAACAGGATGGTGGCCGCAATGACCATGTTGCGGCCATGGTCCACGAAGCGCGTGCCGTGGTCGTAGCCCGAGGAATACATGGCCAGCAGCCCCGCCCCCGCAAGCAGCAGGATCAGGAGCACCAGAGGCCCGTCGAACCCGCGGAACAGGGGCAGGATGCGCTGCGCGAGCGACGGTTTATCGAAAACGGCAGACATAACCCCCGATTATCGGCGGCGCCGCGCTTCACCCCGCCTGCCGGAAGGCCATCACGGCCTGGTTGCGCAGCGTGCGCAGCAGGCCAAGGGCCCGGTCATCCACGCGGATCGCACCCGCCTGGGCATGGTCGGCGTAGATCAGCGCGAAGGGCTGGCCCTTGATCTGCAGCGGCAGCAGCAGAAACGTGGCGGCATTGATCCCCTGGCGGTACCAGTCCGGCAGCCGGGCGCGCATGCGCGCCTCGGTGGCGTCGCCGATCAGCGTATCGGCCCCGCGCAGGCACACGGCCGCGAAGAGGTCGCCCGGCGCCTTCAGCGGCACCCGCAGGGCCCGCACGGCGGCATCGCTGTCCTCGCCCAGGCCGAACCGGCCCGTGAGCAGGTCGGAGCGGGTATCGCGCAGGCAGAACACCATGCGGCGCACACCCAGCGCGCGGAACATGGTCTCGAGGATCATGCGCAGCACGTCGTTGAGCTCGAAGCTCTCGACCATGGCGTTGGTGATGTCCTGCACGCCTGCAGCCAGCACCTGCGCCACCAGGGCCTGTGCGGGCAGATCGCCGGGGCGGGCCACCAGCACGGCGGGCAGCGGCGTGGGCGGCGCGGCGCGCAGCTCGTGCGAGGCGAGCATGTCCTCGGCGGCAGGAGGCGCGCCCCCGGGCTGCGGCAGGCGCAGCAGGCGCGCCGCCAGGGAGTCGGGCTCCACATGCAGCTCCAGCGCATCGGCCAGGGCCACGAGCTTCTGGCGCGCGCGCAAGGTCGCCGTGCCGATCGCCTCGGCGGACATGGACAGCGTGCGTGCGTATTGCGTGGCGAGCAGGCGCAGGCGCGCCTCGGCCTGCTCTGGCGCGGAGTGCAGCAGGGCCGCAGCCGACTCGTTGGCCGCGCGCGCGGCCCAGCGCAGCCGCTCCACGCCGCGCTCGGGCGCGCGCAGCGGCGGGGAACCCAGGGGCGTGCGCATGCAGCGCTGCAGGCTCTCGGGCAAGCCCCAGGCACGCGCCACCCCTGCCCCCAGGTCTTCCAGGCTCAGGCCCAGCACCTGCTCTGCCGCGGCCTGCTCGCCTCCGGCGTAGCGCCCGCCCGCCGCCAGGGCGCGAATCTGCTGCGCCTCCTGCGGGAAATAGAACTCGCACAACAAGCGGCCAAGGTTCTGGAACATGGCGCCAATGAAGGCTTCCTCCGCCTCCGGGGCAGCGCTGCACAGCTCGGCGGCCACCGAGCCCGCCATCATGGCGCGCAGGAACTCCTCGCGCATGCGGCCAGCATGGGCGCGGTCCTGCATGTGGTCCAGCAACACCAGGCTCAGCGCCATGTCACGCACGGCATTGAAGCCCACCAGGCTCACTGCGCGCGAAACCGTGCTGATCGTGCCCCGGCCCGCGCGCGCATAGAGCACGCCGTTGACGAGGCGCAGCAGCTTGTGGGTCAGCGCCACGTCCTTGAGGATTTCGTGCGTGAGGTCGCTGACGCTGTCGTTCTCAGAGTGGGCCACGCGCTGGATGCGCGCCACCGAATCGGACAGGGCGGGAAAGTCGCTCTGGTGGCGCATGCGGCGCAGCAGGAACTCCAGCGTGGCGTTGCGCGTACCGGGCACGGCGGCGCCTTCGGCGGCATCCCAGGCGCGCAGCGCCTCGCGGAACTCCTCGGCGGATGCGAAGCCCCCGGGCGAAAGCGCCCGGACAAGCAGGGAGCGCAGCGGCTCATCCAGATCAGCGCCGGGCTCCTCTTGCGCGGCCGGCAGGCGTCCCGTGGCCAGCGCCGCCAGCATGCGCGCAGCTTCGCGCAGGTCCTGCGCGGGGGCGGCAGCACGGGAAGCCCCCCAGCCCGTGATTTCCAGCCGCTCCAGCGTGCTGGCGTCGACCTGCACGCAGTCGAGCGCCAAGGCCCCGTGCACCCGCCCCTGTGCATGGGCGGCCTGCAGCGCATCAAGCAACCCTGCGGCCAGGGCCACCGCCTCGGACGGCGAACATCGGCCCCGGCGCTCCAGGTACTGGGCCAGCGTGAGGCGCGGCGTTTCCGGCGGAGAAGGCGGGGCAGAATCGGGCATGCGAGGCAATCGGCATCGCGAGGCCGCACAGTGCGGCACGCTGGCAGCGATCTTAGAGCGTGTTCGAGGTCTGGAAGACGCTTTTCGGGCCCCTTGTTTACCCTGGAATCACCCTATGGCGACCACCCACCTGCTCTACCTGCACGGCTTTCGCTCGTCACCCCAGTCCGCCAAGGCCCGGCTGATGGCGGAACATGTCGCCCGGCACCATCCGGCGGTGCATTTCTGGTGCCCGCAGCTGCCGCCGTCGCCCCGCGCCGCGATGGCCCTGGTGGCGGAAGGCATCACCGCCTGGCCCTGCGCGGCCATGGCGGTGGTGGGCTCCTCGCTCGGCGGCTTCTACGCAAGCTGGGTGGCGCAGCGCAAGGCCTGCCCGAGCGTGCTGCTCAACCCCGCCGTCGATCCGGCGCGTGACCTCGCCCGCTACATCGGCGAGCAGACGGCATGGCACGCCCCCGAGGTGCGCTTTGACTTCCGCCCCGAGTACATCGCCGAGCTGCAGGCGCTCGACGTGCGCGGCCGCCCGCCAGCGGGGCCCGAACTCGCCCTCATCGCCCAGGGCGACGAACTGCTCGACTGGCGCGAGATGGTTGCTCGCTACCCCCAGGCACGCCAGATCGTGCTCGAAGGCGGGGACCATGCCTTGAGCGACTTCCCAGCCCACCTGGCCAGCGTGGCCGCGTTTCTCAATCTGGCCTGAACTTCGCGTTGCCGCGCGCCCAGCGCGCATAGTCGTCGGGGTAGGCGATGCGGTAACGCTGAAGGTGGAACGCCACCTCGTCCTCCCGCCCCAGCAGGGAGGCGCTTTCAATCAGCGGCTCGATCACGCGCGGCTCGGGCGAGAAGTGCAGGAGCTGCTGCGCGAGGTCGTGGATCTCCCGCGCATTGGCACGCGTGAGCGGCGTGGTGGTCAGGCGCGCGAAATTCACCTGGTCGGCGAACAGCCAGGAGCCAGCCACCTTCGACAGGGTGTCGTCCCGGTACGCGGGCGGACGCGCTGCGACGGGCTGGTAGAGCAGGCTCACGCGCCCATAGTCCCAGCTGGCATAGCCCCCGGCCGCGAGCAAGGCCACCAGCGCGCCTGCGCCCAGGCCCCGCAGGGCGCGCGGGCCGGGCCGCCATGCACCGCCGCGCCGCCACAGGAGCAGCACGGCAATCGCCGCCGCCAACTGGAACGGCCCGTACCACAGCGGAAATTCGACCATGCTGTGCAGCCCGATGATCGCAAGCACGCCCCACGCCAACTGGCGGGCGGGGTCACTCTCGCGCCATGGCCGGGCGCGCACGACCAACGCCAGCACGGCCGCCGTCGCCAGCACGGCCACGGGCAGGCCCAGCTCCACCGCCAGGTGCAGCGGCAGGTTGTGCGCGTTGTCGAGCAGCACGCAAAAGCGGGTGCCAGGGAACAGGGTCACGTAGTGCGCATAGTCGAGTTCGCCCCAGCCCCAGCCGGTCCATGGCTTTTGCGCAATGAGGTACAGCACATTGGTCCACAGTGCCCGGCGCCCGCCGCACCCCTGTCCGTCATCGGCGAAGCGGTCGAACAGACGGTCCGCGGGGAATCCCGTCCACTGCTCCAGCAACTGCGGCAACAGCCAGGAGCCGGCGCCATAGAGGGCAAGCGCCACCAGCGCCAGCCCGAGCCCCAGGCCGCCGAGCGTCCGGTGCCAAAGCCACAGCAACGCCACCACGAGCACCCACTGCAACGCCCCCGTGCGCGATGCCGTGGCCGCACTGGCCACGGCCAGCAGCACGAGGGCCCACGCGAGCAGCAGCCCGGCCAGAACGCCCACCCAACGCCGCGTCTGCACCGCCTGCGAGCGGCTATGCCACTGGCCCACGGACCACAGCAGGGCCCAGCCCCCCAGGCTCAGCAGCGTGGCCTGCTGGTTGCGCTGGCGCAGGTTGCCGATCGCCTGGCCCGGAGTCGAGGACTGGATCCAGGGGCTCCACCCTACATCCCCCGCGAAATACTGCACCAGCCCTACCGCCCCGCCCAGCAGGGCCGCGAGCACGAGCCCGCGGCTCCACGCGCCGGCCCAGTCGCGACGCGACCATGGCAGGCCGCATTGCGCCTGTCCGAGCGCCAGTGCCACCAGCCCCCAGGCGCACGCCCACGACGCCATCAAGGGCCAGAAGTTCGCGTTGGGCGGCTGGGAATAACCGAAGACGAAGGGCAGCGCCACAGCCAACGAAGCCAGGTGCGCCAGAACAGTACGAAACGGCATAGATGCAGGCCAAAGGCCGAATGAGCGCCGCATCTTATCCAGGCAGCCGGATGATGACCTCGGTCCCCCCCGCGCCGCTGTTCAACGTCAGGTGGGCTCCGATGGCCTGGGCACGCTCGCGCAGCGACAAAAGCCCCTTGCGCACGGGCCGCTGCGTATCGAAGCCGCAGCCGTTGTCCGCCACGCGCAGCACCGCGCCCTCCTGCACACTGTGCATCTCCATACGCAGGACGCTCGCCTGGGCGTGCTGCAGCACGTTGGACAGCACCTCGAACAGCATGAATTGCAATTGCCGCATCGCCGGGCCGTCCACTCCCCGCACCGGGGCCAGCAGGTCCACATGCCACTCCAGCGCGATACCCGCCGCCCGCAGGCGCGGCTCCAGGCGGTAGCGCAGGTTGGCCAGCAGCGCCGTCACATCGCCTGCCGGCAGGTGCATGGCATCGATGGACAGCTTGAGCTGGTCGAGGGAGTCGCGCAGCGTTTGCAGCACTTCGTCGTGGCTGGCCCGGCCCGACTGGAGCTGGCGAATGGCGGTGCTGATATGCGCGCCCACGCCGTCGTGCATGTCGCGCAGGATGCGCGTGCGCTCGCGCGTGCGCTCCTGCTCGCGCGCGAGCTGCTCCACCTGCTGGTAGGACTGCGCCAGCTCCGCCTCCTTTTGCGCAACGCGGGCCGCCAGACTGGCGCTGAGTTCACGCACCTGGGCACTGGCTGCACTGAAGCGCATGATCGCCACGTAGGTGAGCATGCAACTGAACATCAGGCCCGAGTAGCGCAGCCAGGTGCCGTCTGAATACGCCCCGCCGAAGCGAAACACCAGCCAGTCGCGCACGCCCACCAGCACATTCAGGGCCAGCGCCGCCGCCAAGATGCGGTGCTCGCGGCTGGCCCCGCGCCGCAACGCGCCCGCCACGAACAGCACGCACACCGGCACGGCCACCACCATGCACAGGCCGTACCACAGCGTGAGGACCAGTGGCTGCTGCCGCGCAACCGCCCACCATCCCGCCCACCACGCCGTGCCCAGCATCCCCCACAGCATGGCGCGCAGCGCGCGCGCCGCCCTATGCCGCCCCCAACCCGCCACGATGGCGCAGAACATCATCACGCAGGAGATCCAGACCGCGATGGCCAGGACCATCAGCGCGTTCCACTGCGGCCAGGGCAGCGGCGGCTGCTCGACGAGCTTGGCGCTCACGCGCAACGCCCAGAACCACTCTGCCAGCCCCGCATACAGGTACAGGCTACCCCCGCCCGGCTGCGTGAGCCACAACGCGATCGCCATCCCCCCCACCACGATACCCACCAGGGCCACGACCAGCGTGCCCGCCAAGTGCTGGCGCCGTGCCTGCAGGTAGCGCGGGTGCAGCTCCTCATCCGGCCCGATCAGCGGGGGCGACAGGCCGCCGCGCCGCCCCGTGTCCGCACGGATGCGGACCGCCAGCCGGTTCTCCCGCGCCAGCAACTGCGGCGGCACCTCCACGTAGCGGGGTTCCTGGGCAAAGTCCGCGCCATTGGCGAGCTCCAGATCGCCCTCGCGCTTGAGCAGGCTACCGTTGAGCCAGACTTCATAGGCATTGCCCACGCGGTGCAGCAGCAGGCCATAAGGCTCGGCTGAGACGCCTGGCAGCGCAAATGCCATCTCGAACGTGGCCTCGCCCCCTGCGCCTGGGTGGAGCCGGTCCCAGTGGTAGGGCAGCTCCACCGGGCCGCCGGGCACGGCCCTGCCGTCGATCGCTATGCGGGCCTGCGCCGCCTGGATCTCGACCACCTCGGCCCGCGCGGGCCAGGCCAGCCACCACAGCAGCAAGGCCAGCAGGATGCGTGCAGCGCTACAGCAGCCCACGCCGCACGGCCTCGAAAACAGCTTCATTCTTCGAGTGCACGGCGAGCTTGCCGTACAGGCTCTTGATGTGCGTCTGCACGGTATGCACCGTGACCGATTGCAGGCGCGCAATCTCGGCGTAGGAGAAGCCTCGCGCTATGAGCTCCAGCACTTCCTGCTCGCGCGGCGACAGGCGGGCGCCGCCATCGGCAGCCACCGCCGGCACGGCGGGTTCGGGCCTCGGCGCACTGCGCAGGTCGCGGAACTTGGCGAGCACCTGCCGCGCGATCATCGGAGAGATGGGGGACGCGCCCGCCTTCATCTCCAGCACCGTCTGCGCGATGTCCTCGGGCGTCGAGTCCTTGTGGATGTAGCCCAGCGCACCGGCCTCGATGCTCGCGAGCACGCTGTCCTCGTCGCCGAACATGGAGATCACCAGGGGTTCGCACTCCGGATGGGTCTGGCGGGCATGCCGGATCACGCCCAACCCGCTCCCATCGGGCAGGCCCAGGTCCACCAGCAGCACGTCCACGGGCTGGCTCGCACGCATGCCGAGCCATGCACAGGCGTCGGCCGCCGAGCCCAGGCAGCCCACCAGCGCAAGGCGCTCGCAGCGCGACACGCTCGCGGCGAAGAATTCGCGCATCTGCGTGTCGTCCTCGACGATCAATACATGCCATGGCTGCGTCATGTCGGAGCCTGTCCACCAAATGGGTACGCAAGGGGTGCCGCGAGCATAAACACAAACCCGCACGCACGCCGCCATCGAAAGGACCCGCTCCCATATTCATGGGATGGTCAGCCCCTGCGCCGCCCCGGACCATTGCATGCGGCGCACCCGAGGGGCGCCGCAGCACCTTCGTTCACAAGAAAGACTCCCGCCATGACCGCATCCCCCACCCTTCGCCTTCGCTACCTCGTCGCCGCCACGGCGGCGTTGACCCTGGCCGCCTGCGGAGGGGGCGGCAGCGACAGCGCCGCACCTGCGCCGGCACCCGCTCCAACGCCAGCCCCTACGCCCGCGCCCGCGCCGACGGTGGCCGCCAACTGCGCATCGCTGCAAAACGGCACCTACCGACTGATCGCGCCCTCCACCGCCCAGCCGGTGAGCACGGTGACCCTCACGATGGATGCGAACGGCACGCCCCGGCTGGCGTTCAGCGACGGAACGACCGACACCCTGTCGGCCGGCAGTGAAAAATGCGCGTTCACGAGCGCCAGCGGCACGGGCAGCGTCGTCGTCGGCAAAGGCGGACTCGCGCTGGCCTCTCTCTCCCAGGCGTCCGGCGGCACGCGCTATCCGGCCCTTCTGTTTCCGGAACAGCCCACGAACGCGTCCGACCTGCAAGGCACCTGGAACATGATCGCCTGGGAACGCATGGGCGGCGGCGGGTCCAGCCAGCCCTTCGCGCTGAACTACGGCTCGGTGGCATTCACCACGGGCCTCATCACGCAGGCGCAAATCTGCCCTGCCACTTCCACCGGCAGTTGCGCTCCGTTCACACCTCCCGCCGGCACCGGCCTCACGGCCAATCCGTCCGGCGGCTTCACGGGCGTAGGCGGCCTCAGCGGCGCCCGCGGCTTCGTCTTCAGGACCGACAGTGACGTCCTGCAGGTCTGGCTGGATGGGGATGGCAGCCTCACCCTGCTCGCCAAGCAAGCCGCTTTGAACTTGCCCACCGTCGGCACGGTGAACACGAGCTGGAACCTGCAGGCCGACACCGCCGGAGCGCTGGCCGTGGCCGGCACTGATGCTGTGCCCGGCGTGTCCAACAGCACCAACACCATCACCTCGGTCGACGCCGCCACGGGCACCTTCACCCGCGACGCCAGCAGCGCCGGTGCGGCCCCCGTGTCCCAGACCCTGCACATCAACACGCCGTTGCCGGGCATGCGCAAGCGCGATAGCGCTGCCAACGTTTCGCCCGTCGTCATGGTACGGCTCACGTCGGACCTGACCGCTAGCTCGCGCCTGGACGCCAAGGCCGCCACGACCCCTGGCACGGGCAACGGCTTCCTCTCCCTGAGCCTGTCCAAGCCCTGACGCAGCGCCATGGGCCGCATTTCCACCATGGGACAATGCGGCCCATGCATGCACTGTTTGAAGAAGCCGGCAAGTTTCTGGCCGGCCGTATCCTCTCCGAGGCGGAAAGCTCGGCGCAGATCGAGCTCGACTCGGGCAAGCGCGTCAAGGTCAAGGGCGCCAACATCCTCCTGAAGTTCGACAAGCCCGCTCCGGCCGACCTGCTGGCCCAGGCGCGCGAGATCGCCGCCGGCATCGAACTGCCGCTCGCCTGGGAGTTCGCGCCCGAGGACGAATTCGGCTTCGCCGAACTCGCACGCGACTATTTCTCCGCCAGCGCGCCGGTGGCCGAGCAGGCGGGCATGCTGGTGGCGCTGTTCGAGGCACCGCACTACTTCCGCCGCGCGGGCAAGGGGCGCTTCAAGAAGGCGTCGGCCGAGATCCTGCAGCAGGCACTGGCCGCCATCGAGAAGAAGAAGCTGATCGCGCAGCAGATCGCCGACTGGGCCGCGCAGCTGGCCCGGGCCGAGTGCCCACAGCCCATCCGCGAACAGCTCTACAAGATCCTCTTCAAGCCCGACAAGAACGCGCCCGAATACAAGGCCGTGGTTGAGGCCAGCCGCGCCACGCACAAGGCCCCGCTGGAGCTGCTGCAGCAGGCGGGCGCCATCGATTCACCCTACCAGTTCCACTGGAAGCGCTTCCTGTTCGAGAACTTCCCCAAGGGCACGGGGTTTCCGCCGCTGCAGGCGCCCCAACCCCCGGCGGACCTGCCGCTGGCGCCCGTGCAGGCCTACTCGATCGACGACTCGCACACCACCGAGATCGACGACGCGCTCTCGCTGCAGGGCCTGGGCACGGGCACCGTGGTGCTGGGCATCCACATCGCGGCGCCGGGCCTGGCCATCGAGCCCGGCGGCGCGCTCGACCAGCTCGGCCGCAACCGCCTGTCCACCGTCTACATGCCGGGCTACAAGATCACCATGCTGCCCGACGCGGTGGTGCAGATCTACACCCTGGACGAGGGCCGCGCCAATCCGGCCGTGTCGCTGTACGCCACCATTGACGAGGCGACGCTGGAGATCACGGCCACCGAAACGCGCCTGGAGCGCGTGCCCGTGGCCGTGAACCTGCGCCACGACCAGTTGGACCACATCGTCACCGAGGCCTGGCTGCAAGACCCGTCGATTCAGGTCGAAAACACGCCCCAAGCCTTACTGGAACTGCGCGAGCAGCTCTCATTTTTGTACAAGCTGGCACAGAAACTCAAGGCGGGGCGCGAGCTGGTGCGTGGCAAGCCCGAGACCTTCAACCGGCCCGACTACACCTTCCGCCTGCAAGGCAACGGCGACGCCGAGCCCGACGGCAGCGAAACGGTGCGCATCGGCACGCGCAAGCGCGGCGCGCCGCTGGACCTGATCGTGGCCGAGGCCGCCATCGTCGCCAACAGCACCTGGGGCCAGATGCTGGCCGAGCACGGCGTGCCCGGCATCTACCGCAGCCAGGCCAGCCTGGCGCCAGGGGTGAAGGTGCGTATGTCCACCAAGGCGCTGCCGCACGCCGGCATTGGCGTGAAGAGCTACGCCTGGGCCACCTCGCCGCTGCGCCGCTACGTGGATTTGGTGAACCAGTGGCAGATCATCGCCTGCGCGCGCCACGGCAAGACCGCCGCGCTGGCCGCGCCGTTCAAGCCCAAGGACGCCGAGCTGTTCGGCATCATCAGCAGCTTCGACACCGCCTACGGCGCCTACAACGGCTACCAGGCCGGCATGGAGCGCTTCTGGACGCTGAAGTACCTGCAGCAGAACCAGATCGCCACGCTGGAC
>JASLFM010000417.1 GCA_030150585.1 Acidovorax sp. | reverse complement strand
CCGCCTCAAGAGCCTGGTGGAGCTCGGCGAGGGCGCGGATATTTTTGAGCTGGAGCACGAGATCGAGCGCGCCATCGTCGTCGATCCACGGCAGGTGGCGGAAGATGTCGTCACGATGAACTCCAAGGCCTTGCTGGAGGTCGACGACCAGGCGGTGGAGGTTGCGCTGGTCTACCCGGAGGATGCGGACGACCGTGCCGGGAAACTATCGGTTTGCTCCGGCATCGGCACCGCGATCCTGGGCTACAAGGAGGGCGATGCCTTCAGCTGGCGGATTCCAAACCGGACCTGCCATATTCGGATCAGGAAGGTGCTTTACCAACCGGAAGCCGCGGGCGATTTCCACCTGTAGGCCCGCGCACGCCCGAAGAAAGCGCGCGGCGCCTGAGACAGGGCGGGAACCTCAAAGCAGGACGATGTCGTACTGCTCCTGCCCCATCGCACTCTCGGCCTGCAGCGAGATCGGCTTGCCGATGAAGTCCGACAGGCCCGCCAGATGCTGGCTCTCCTCGTCGAGGAACAGCTCCACCACCTTGGGCGACGCGATCACGCGGAACTCGCGTGGATTGAACTGGCGCGCCTCGCGCAGCACCTCGCGCAGGATGTCGTAGCACACGGTGCGGGCAGTCTTCACCTCGCCCACGCCGTGGCAGGTGGGGCACGGTTCGCAAAGCATGTGGGCCAGCGATTCGCGGGTGCGCTTGCGCGTCATTTCCACCAGGCCCAGTTGGGAAAAACCTCCCAGCATGGTCTTGACGCGGTCGCGCGCGAGCTTCTTCTTGAACTCCGCGAGCACGGAGGCCTGGTGGTCGTCGCGCGCCATGTCGATGAAGTCCACGATCACGATGCCGCCCAGATTGCGCAGCCGCAGCTGGCGCGCGATGGAGCCCGCCGCCTCCAGGTTGGTCTTGAAGATGGTGTCGTCAAAATTGCGCGCACCCACATAGCCACCCGTGTTCACGTCGATGGTGGTAAGTGCCTCAGTCTGGTCCACGATGAGATAGCCGCCCGATTTCAGCTCGACGCGCCGGCCCAGCGCGCGGGCAATTTCCTCGTCGATGGCATAGAGATCGAAGATCGGCCGCTCACCCTTGTAGAGCTGCAGCTTGGCCGCTGCAGCAGGCATGAATTCGCGCCCGAAGGACTGCAGCGCCGCGAACTGCTCGCGCGAATCGATGCGGATGCTCTGCGTCTCCTCGCCCACAAGGTCGCGCAGCACACGCTGCAGCAGACTCAGGTCCTGGTGCAGCAGCGACATGGGCGGCTGGCGCACCGCCGCCTCCTTGATGCGGGCCCAGGTCTTGCGCAGGTAGGCGATGTCTTCGGTCAGCTCGGCGTCGCTCGCGTCTTCGCCGTTGGTGCGCAGGATGAAGCCGCCCCCGCCGCCCGTGGATTTGTCACCCACCAGGGCCTGCAGCCGCGCACGCAGCGCGTCCCGCTCGTCGGCCGGAATCTTCTGCGATACGCCCACATGGTCGTCCTGCGGCAGGAAAACGAGCAGCCGCCCGGCAATGCTGATCTGCGTGGACAGCCGCGCGCCCTTGGTGCCAATCGGGTCCTTGATGACCTGCACCATGAGCGACTGGCCTTCGAACACCTGCTTTTCGATGGGCAGCTGCTGTTCGTTCTTGCGCGCGAACATGGGCGCCTCGCCGCCTTCCTGGCGCTGCCACACATCCGCCACGTGCAGGAAGGCCGCGCGCTCCAGGCCGATGTCAATGAAGGCCGACTGCATGCCCGGCAGCACGCGCGAAACCTTTCCCAGGTAGATATTGCCGACCAGGCCACGCTCCAGCGTGCGCTCTACGTGCAGCTCTTGTACGGCGCCGTTTTCGACCACCGCCACGCGCGTTTCCTGGGGTGACCAGTTGATGAGAATGTCTTGTTGCATGGGCTTCGCCAAATGAAGCCCTGATGATGCCCGAAACCGGCCGCCCAAGATTCAGACGGCCGCAGCCTGCACCCCTTTCAGCAGTTGCTGGCGCAGCCCCCCATGTAGATCACCACGGTCTGCCGCGGGCGCGCCAGCGCGTGACAGTCGAGCACCACTTCGCCACCATCGCGCAGGAGGCCGGTCGCGAACACCAGCGTGGCCGCGTGTTCGCGGTGGGCCAGCGGTATACCGGCGCAAGCGCCCGCCCCCTGGGCGGCGTTGATGCCGGGCTCCGCGCGCTGGAAAGCCAGGGCCCGATCCGCATAAGCCAGCGCGAGATCCACATCCCCCACGCTTCGCGGCTCGCGGAGCACACCGCCTAAGCTAGCCGATCACTCCCGCAGCGCGCAGCAACTGCGCGGTCTCGTAGAGTGGCAGCCCCATGATGCCGGTGTAGCTGCCGTTGAGGTTCTCCACGTACTGCGCCACTGGGCCCTGGATACCGTAGGCCCCCGCCTTGCCCATGGGCTCGCCGCTGGCCACGTAGGCGCCGATCTGCGCGCTTGTCATGGCCGCGAAGCGCACGCGCGAGACCGACAGCGCCGTGAGGCGCTTGGGCCCCACCTGCAGCGCCACGGCGGTGAGCACGCGGTGCTCGCGCCCCGACAGTTCAGCCAGCATGCGCGCGGCATCCTGCGCGTCCTCGGGCTTGCCGTAGATCGTGCGGCCCAGCGCCACCGTGGTGTCGGAGCACAGGATGGGGGCGGGTGCGAGCCCCCGCTGCGCATGGCGCGCCACGGCCGCATCGAGCTTGAGACCCGTCACGCGCTCCACATAGGCAGTGGGCGCTTCGCCGGGCAGCACGGCCTCGATGGATTCGGCATCCTCGTCGGGGCTGGGCAGCAGCAGTTCATGGCGCACGCCGAGCTGGTCGAGCAGCTGGCGGCGGCGCGGGCTTTGCGAAGCAAGGTAGATAAAGCCCGGCATTCGTCACTCGCGGTGGTAGGGGTGGCCCGCGTTGACCGACCAGGCACGGTAGAGCTGCTCGATGAGCAGCACGCGCACCATGGCATGCGGCAGCGTCAGGTCGGAGAGGCGGATGCGCTCGTGCGCGGCCTGGCGGAAGGCTGGATCAAGCCCATCGGGCCCGCCGATCACGAGGGCCACATCGTCGCCGCTCAGCTGCCAGTCTTTCAGGCGCTGGGCCAGGGCCTTGGTGGTGAGGTTGGTACCGCGCTCGTCGAGCGCCACCACGCGCGTGCCGCGTGGAATGGCCGCCTCGATGCGCTCGCGCTCCGCCGCGTAGAGCGTCACCAGCGTCTTGGAGCCACGTGGCTCGGTCTTGACGGCCTTGAGCTCGACCTTGAGTTCGGGCGGAAAGCGCTTGGCGTAGTCGTCGTAGGCCGTCTGCGCCCAGTCGGGCACACGCTGACCCACGGCCACGATGAGCAGCTTCAAGGCTTGCGCGCGGGCGCCTTCTTGGCGGCCGGCTTCTTCGCCGCAGGCCTCTTGGCTACAGGCTTCTTGGCTGCGGGCTTGGGAGAGGCCTTCTTCGCGGCGGGCTTGACCACCACGGTCTTGACAGGCGCCTTGGCTGGGGCCTTCTTCGCGACAGGTTTCTTGGCAACGGGCTTGGCTGCCGTCTTCTCGGCGGTCTTGGCCGGGGCCTTCTTGGCAGTGGGCTTGGCGGGTGCCTTGGTGGCCGCCTTCTTGGCGGGTGCCTTGCGTGCGGCGGGCGCCGAGGCGCTAGCGTCCTCCGACGCGGTGACCTTGCGCGGCTTGGCTGCGCCCAGCTTCAGACGCACAGGCTTGTCGCCCCAGATTTCCTCCAGGCGGTAGTACTGGCGGATCGCGGGCTGCATGATGTGCGCCACGGCCTGGCCGCAGTCCACGATGATCCACTCGCCGTTTTCCTCGCCCTCGGTGCGCGGCTTGGTGAAGCCCGCCTCGCGCACAGCGTCGCGCACGCTCGCGGCCAGGGCCTTGGTTTGGCGGTTGGAGCTGCCGGTTGCCACGATGACCCGCTCGAACAGCGGCGAGAGGTGCTCGGTATTGAAGACCTGGATGTCTTGGGCCTTGACGTCCTCCAGGCCATCGACGATGGCGCGCTGGAGCTTGGTGACGTCCTTCTTGGCTGCGGATTCCGGTTGGGTGGAGGTGGTCATCAGGCGTTGGTGTGGTAGAGGTAGGGTCAATATAGCGCGCATCGCGCAAGCGCCCCAAGAGGGCGCGCCCCTGCGTGTTGCGCGGGCGCGCCTGGCCCTTGGGGCAAGGTTTTTGGCTCTGGGCGCCCGCTGGTCATGCGCCCTAAGCTATGGAAATTATAGTTTTGGGCCCCAAGAGGCGTTCAGATCCAGTTGCGCCGCACCAAAAAGCGCCGCGTCAGTTCGGCCTCGGGCGAGCCCGGAGGGTCCTCGCGCCGGTAGGCCCAGCCCGCCATGGGCGGCATGGACAGCAGGATCGACTCCGTGCGCCCGCCCGATTGCAGGCCGAAGTGGGTGCCGCGATCCCACACGAGGTTGAACTCCACGTAGCGCCCGCGCCGGTAAAGCTGGAACGCGCGCTCGCGCTCGCCGAAGGGTGTTTTCGCGCGGCGCTCCACGATGGGCAGATAGGCCCCCAAGAAGGCATCGCCCACGGCCTGGGTCATGGCAAGGCTGCGCTCGAAACCGAGGGCCGAAAAATCGTCGAAGAAAATGCCGCCCACGCCGCGCTGCTCGTCACGGTGCTTGAGATAGAAATACTCGTCGCACCAGCGCTTGAAACGCAGGTACAGCCCTTCGCCGAAGGGGTTGAGCGTGTCGCGGCATACGCGGTGGAAATGCACCGCATCTTCCTCGAAACCGTAGTACGGCGTGAGGTCCATGCCACCGCCGAACCAGCACACGGGAGCCTGGCCAGGCTGCCCAGCCGCAATCATGCGCACGTTCATGTGCACCGTGGGCACATAGGGGTTGAGCGGGTGGAACACCAGCGAGACGCCCATGGCCTCGAACGGCGCGCCGGCCAACTCGGGCCGGTGCTGCGTGGCAGAGGGCGGCAGCTGGCCGCCGCGCACGTGCGAAAAGCCCACGCCCGCGCGCTCGAATACGCGGCCGCCTTCGAGGATCTGCGTGATGCCGTCGCCCTGCAGCGCTTCCCCGGGCCCCTTGCTCCATGCATCGACGGCGAAGCGCGCGCCCTGCGCCCCCTCCACGCCCTCGATCGCACCCGTGATACGCGACTGCAGGTCGGTGAGATAGCCGCGCACACGCTCCACGGCACCGGAGGGATGCAGCGCGCTCATCCGTTCTTCACGGCGCGGTGGCCGATGTCGTGGCGGTACTGGGCACCATCGAAGTGGATGCCGCGCGCCACGTCGTACACGCGCTGCTGCGCCTGCTTCACGCTGTCGGCCAGGGCCGTTACGCAGAGCACGCGGCCGCCGCTGGTCTGCGGCACGCCGTCCACCAGCACCGTACCGGCATGGAAGACCATGGCATCGTCGGCGTCCGCCGGCAGGCCTGTGATCGCATCGCCCTTGCGCGGGTTCTCGGGGTAGCCATGCGCGGCCATCACGACGCCGAGGGCCGTGCGGCGGTCCCATTGCAGCTCGACCTGGTCGAGCTTGCCGTCCACGGCCGCGCCGAGCAGCTCCACGAGGTCGCTCTTGAGGCGCATCATGATCGGCTGGGTCTCGGGGTCCCCCATGCGGCAGTTGAATTCGAGCGTCTTGGGGTGGCCCTTGGCGTCGATCATGAGGCCCGCGTACAGGAAGCCCGTGTACGGAATGCCGTCCTTCTCCATGCCGCGGATCGTAGGCAGGATGATCTCGCGCATGGCGCGTGCATGCACGTCGGCCGTCACCACGGGCGCGGGCGAATACGCGCCCATGCCGCCCGTGTTCGGGCCCTGGTCGCCATCCTTGAGGCGCTTGTGGTCCTGGCTCGTGGCCAGCGCGGCGACGTTCTTGCCGTCGCACAGCACGATGAAGCTGGCCTCCTCGCCCTCGAGGAATTCCTCGATGACGACGCGGGCCCCGCCTTCGTTGTGCGCTACGCCGTACTTGTTGTCCACCAGCATGAAATCCACGGCCTCATGCGCCTCCTGCAGCGTCATGGCCACCACCACGCCCTTGCCTGCGGCCAGGCCGTCGGCCTTGATCACGATGGGCGCGCCCAGGCGGTCCACGAAGGCGTGGGCCGCAGCCGGGTCGGTGAAGGTGTCGTAGTCCGCCGTGGGGATGCCGTGGCGGCGCATGAAGGCCTTGGAAAAGGCCTTGGAGCTCTCCAGCTGCGCCGCATCCTTCGTGGGGCCGAACACGCGCAGTCCGTGGGCGCGGAATTCGTCCACCACGCCCGCCGCGAGCGGCGCCTCGGGGCCGACCACGGTAAGGCCGATCTTCTGCTCCTGCGCCCACGCCCGCAGCGCACGCACGTCCGAGAGGGGCACATTCTCGAACTTGGGATTCAGCGCCGTGCCGCCGTTACCGGGCGCCACGTAGACCTTGGTCGCCTTGGGCGATTGGGCCAGCTTCCAGGCCAGTGCATGTTCGCGGCCACCGCCGCCAATGACGAGTACTTTCATGGGTTCTTACAGCGCGGCGTTGTGGTAAACCTCTTGCACATCGTCCAGGTCTTCGAGCACGTCCAGGAGCTTCTGCATGCGGGCGGCATCGTCGCCCGTGAGTTCGATGGTGTTTTCGGCGCGCATGGTCACCCCGGCCACCTCGGGCACCAGGCCCGCAGCCTCCAGGGCATTCTTCACGGCCTCGAATTCGGCCGGAGCCGTGAGCACCTCGATGGCACCGTCGTCGTCGGTCACCACGTCTTCGGCGCCAGCGTCCAGCGCCACCTCCATGACCTTGTCCTCGCTCGTGCCGGGCGCGAAGATCAGTTGGCCGCAGTGCTTGAACTGGAACGCCACCGAGCCCTCCGTGCCCATGTTGCCGCCATGCTTGCTGAAGGCGTGGCGCACCTCGGCCACTGTGCGCACACGGTTGTCGGTCATGGTGTCCACGATGATGGCCGCGCCGCCGATACCGTAGCCCTCGTAGCGGATTTCCTCGTAGGTCAGGCCCTCGGCGTTGCCCGTGGCCTTGTCGATGTTGTACTTGATGCGGTCGGCCGGCATGTTGGCGGCCTTGGCCTTGTCGATGGCCAGGCGCAGGCGCGGATTGGCCGAGGCGTCGCCGCCGCCCGCGCGGGCGGCCACGGTGATCTCGCGGATGATCCGGGTCCAGATCTTGCCGCGCTTTTCATCCTGCCGCCCCTTGCGGTGCTGGATGTTGGCCCATTTGCTGTGTCCTGCCACAGGGTGTCCTTCGTATTGATTTAATCTACTGGCTCCGATTTTACTTTTGCCCGCCCCTGCCCCCCGAGGAAACCCGAAATGGCCGAGCCGCTCCTGATTGCCAAGCATGCCTCCACCGAATGCCAGCTCCTGCCGGGCCTGGCCAACCGCCACGGGCTCATCACAGGCGCCACAGGCACGGGCAAGACCGTCACGCTGCAGACGCTGGCCGAGAATTTCTCGCGCATCGGCGTGCCTGTGTTCATGGCCGACGTGAAGGGCGACCTCACGGGCATCAGCCAGAAGGGCACCATTGGCGAGAAGCTCGCGGCCACGCTCAAGGACCGGGGGCTGGACCTGCCCGAGCCCGTGGCCTGCCCCACCACGCTGTGGGACGTGTTCGGCGAGCAGGGCCATCCGGTGCGTGCCACGATCTCCGACATGGGCCCGCTGCTGCTGGGCCGCATGCTGAATCTCAACGAGACGCAGCTGGGCGTGCTGAACCTCGTGTTCAAGATCGCCGATGACAATGGTTTGCTTTTGCTGGACCTCAAGGACCTGCGCGCCATGCTCACCTACGTGGGCGACAACGCCAAGGAGTTCACCACCAACTACGGCAACATCAGCGCGGCCAGCGTGGGCGCTATCCAGCGCGGCCTGTTGCAGATCGAGCAGCAGGGCGGCGACAAGTTCTTCGGCGAGCCCATGCTCAACATCCAGGACTTCATGCAGACCGACGCCAGCGGACGCGGCGTGGTCAACATCCTGGCTGCCGACAAGCTGCTGAACTCCCCGCGCCTGTATGCCACCTTCCTACTCTGGATGCTCTCGGACCTGTTCGAGCAGTTGCCCGAGATCGGCGACCCCGAGCAACCCAAGCTGGTCTTCTTCTTCGACGAGGCGCACCTGCTGTTCAACGAGGCGCCCAAGGTGCTCGTCGAGCGCATCGAGCTCGTGGTGCGCCTCGTGCGCTCCAAGGGCGTGGGCGTGTACTTCGTGACACAGAACCCGCTCGACATCCCCGACAGCGTGCTCGCCCAGCTCGGCAACCGCGTGCAGCATGCGCTGCGCGCCTTCACGCCGCGCGACCAGAAGGCCGTGAAAGCCACGGCCACCACCATGCGCCAAAACCCCGGCCTCGACATCGAGACCGCGATCACCGAACTCGCCGTGGGCGAGGCGCTCATCAGCTTCCTCGACGCCAAGGGCCGCCCCAGTGTGACCGAACGCGTCTTCGTGCTGCCGCCGGGCAGCCAGATCGGCCCCATCACGCCCGCCCAGCGCCAGGCGCTGATGGCCAGCTCGCTCGTGGCTGGCGTGTACGAGAAGGCCGTGGACCGCGAATCGGCCTACGAAAAGCTCCAGGGCCGCACGGCCGAAGGCTCCGTGGCCGCCCCGGCGGGCGACAAGAGCGCAGCCCCCAGCGAAGGCGGCGGCCTGCTCGGCGGCCTGAACGACGTGCTGTTCGGCACCACGGGGCCGCGCGGCGCCAAGCACGACGGGCTGGTGCAGACCATGGCCAAGTCCACCGCGCGCACCGTGGGCACCACGCTGGGCCGCGAAATCCTGCGCGGCGTGATGGGCAGCCTCTTCGGCGGCGGCAGCAAGCGCCGCTGAAAGTCGCCCAGGGGACGCGCGCAGCCACCGCCCCGCCCTACAGTGCCGCCATGACGCACCACCAGCCCGCCCCGGCCCTGAGCTGCTTCACGCTCTCGGTTTCCGACCACGTCGCCCACCTCGTGCTCTCGCGGCCCGAGGCAATGAACACCATGCACCCGCAGTTCTGGCGGGAGCTGGACCAGGCGCTCGCCTACTTGCACCAGGGGGGCGAGGCACGCGCCCTGGTCATCAGCAGCACGGGCAAGCACTTCTCGGCGGGCATGGCGCTCGAAACCTTCGGCGGCGCCATCACGATGGACGACCAGAGCCCCGAGGGCCGCGCGGCCATCTTCGACCTGCTGACCGACATGCAGGCCACGTTCACCCGCATCGAGAACCTGCGCATCCCGGTCATCGCGGCCATCCAGGGCGGCTGCATCGGCGGCGCGGTGGACATGGTCACCGCGGCCTGCATCCGCTACGCCACGCAGGATGCATTCTTCTGCATCCAGGAGATCAACATCGGCATGGTGGCCGACGTGGGCACGCTGCAGCGCCTGCCCAAGCTCATCCCCATGGGCCTCGTCAAGGAACTGGCCTACACGGGCCGGCGCCTGCCCGCCGGGCGCGCTTTGGGCCTGGGCCTGGTCAACGAGGTGTTCGACACGCAGGAGGCCATGCTGGCCGCCGCGCTGCAGTGCGCACAGGAGATCGCGGCCAAGCCGCCCGTGGCCATCTGGGGCACCAAGCAGGCCGTGCACTACGCGCGCGACCACTCGGTGGAAGACAGCCTGCGCCAGATGGGCTGGCTACAGGGCGCCATCTGGAGCAATCGGCACGTGCGCGAATCCGTCACGGCCATGAAGCAAAAGCGCGCGGGCGACTTCCCCGCGCTCACGCCGCTGCAGCGCTTCAGCGACTGCGGCTGACGCTGCGGCGCATCAAATTCGATAGCTGCCAGCGCATGCGGGGCGGGCGCTAGCGCGCATTCTGACGCTGAACCGCCTGCGGGAGCGCTATCATTGGGGGCTTCTACGCCCCCGCCTACCGAGGATGCCGCCATGACCTCGCCCGCCTTGCACCTGCCCACCTACGAAGACGTTGCCGCCGCCGCCCGCCGGCTCGACGGTGTGGCGCACCGCACGCCTGTGCTGCGCTCCAGCACCGCCGACGACATGCTCGGCGCCCAGCTGTTCTTCAAATGCGAAAACCTGCAGCGCATGGGGGCCTTCAAGTTCCGTGGTGCGTACAACGCGCTTTCGCGCTTTTCTGCCGAGCAACGCGAACGCGGCGTGCTGGCCTTTTCATCGGGCAACCATGCCCAGGCCATCGCGCTGTCGGCCCGGCTGCTCGACATGCCGGCCGTGATCGTCATGCCCGAGGA
>JASLFM010000345.1 GCA_030150585.1 Acidovorax sp. | reverse complement strand
CAACGCCACCAACAGTGCCTCGGACCGCCAGGCCCTGAACGCCGAAGTGAACCAGCTCACCTCCGAGCTGAACCGGATTGCCGGCACCACCGAATTCAACGGCCGCAAGCTGCTGGACGGCTCCTTCACCAGCGCCCAGTTTCAGGTGGGCGCCAACGCCAACCAGACGATCACGGCCACTTCGTCCAATTTCGGCACCAATGCCTACGGCAACTATCGCATCGGCGGCAAGGCGGCCAGCGCCACCGACGCCACGGGCGACCTGACCCAGGGCAGCGCGCCCGGCGCCGTGGTGGCGCAGGCGGCAACGGGCACCTCAGCCATCACGGGCGGCACGCTGACGGTCGATGGCGCCTACGGCAAGAAGGCCATTACCTACCCCGCAGGCGCCACGGCCAAGGCCATGGCCGCCCTGGTGAACGCCCAGACCGAACTCACGGGTGTGAGCGCCTCGGCCCGCACGCAGGTGGGCATGGGCAGCTTCGTCTCCGGCGCCTCGTACACGCTGCAGGTCGCCTCCAACAATGGCACGGGCGCGCCCGTGACCATCTCGTTCAAGGTGAGCGGCAATACCGCCGACGGCCTGAGCGCCGCCGTCAAGGCCTTCAACGACGTGGCGGGCCAGACCGGCGTATCCGCCCGGGTGAACGACGACGGCAACAGCATCATCCTGACCAACGACGCGGGCGAGGATATCCACATCCTCAATAACTCCGCCGCAGCGAACACCTTTGCCCTAACCCAGGCCGACGGCTCCGCCCTGGCGGGTGCCGCAGCCGCCATAGCGGGCCAGAACGGTACAGGTGCCTTCGGCACCAGCGACATCGTCCTCACAGGCCAAATCACACTGGATTCGTCCAAGTCGTTCAGCGCCACCGATTCCCAGGCCGTTGCCAATGGCACCACGGCGGGCGGCTTCCTGATCGGGACCGCAACGGCCGCCACCGCCAGCCAGCTTCAGCAAGTGAAGGACATGGACGTGAGCTCGGTGGACGGCGCCAACCGCACCATGGCCATTGTCGATGCGGCCATCGCCGCCATCAGCGGCCAGCGCGCCAACTACGGCGCCTTGCAGTCGCGCTTCGAGACGGCCATCGCCAACCTGAATGTGTCGTCGGAAAACATGTCGGCCTCGCGCAGCCGCATCCAGGATGCGGACTTCGCTGCGGAAACTGCCAACCTGTCGCGCGCCCAGATCCTGCAGCAGGCCGGCACCGCCATGGTGGCCCAGGCCAACCAGATTCCGCAAGGGGTGCTGGCGCTGCTCAAGGGCTGAGCCGCTTCCAACGCTCCAGGACAAAAGGCGTTCAGAGGCGCCTTTTTCACCTTGAGAGGGCCGCTACACTCGGCACAGCATAAGGACATTCATGTTTGGGCTCAACCTGTTCATCGCCGGTATCGAGAAATGCGGCACCACCTCGCTGGCCGACTGGTTGGTCGCCAACGGTCTTGCCGAACACAGAGTGCCAGGCATCAAGGAGCCTTATTCCTATGCTTTTGGCGATACCCCGGCTTCTCACGGCTTGATGCTGCCGGGTGTTTTGCTGGATGCCTCCGTGGGCTACGCATTCAACCCGCATGCCATCGCGCGAATGCCCCAGCACAACACCAAAGTGGTTTTGTGCTTCAGAAACCATTTCGACCGCTGCTTCAGCGCCTACCGCTTCTATAGAACCATCGCCCAAAGAGATGAAACCTCGGTGGCGCTGTTACAAACCATCCCAGAGCTGCACGACCTCCTGGGAGGTGACACTCACGCCGAATCGCTCTTTGAAGTGACCTTCCAGATCGTGAAGCGGTACTTTCCCGCGAAGTCGGAGCGGGTCATGCGAGCCTACTATGAAGAGCAGGCAGGCAACATTTGCCGCCAGTCCCTTCTTGAACGGACCCACTACGAGATCGGCTTCTTCCTGCGCCGCCGGTCATTTCCATTCTTCAGCATTCTCGGAAGCGGCTTTTTCACGCATCCGCTCAAGAATCTGCTGGTGCGATACCAGGCTGCCGACCTGCATCTCTTGACGCTGGACCGGCTTGACACGGAAAGCGCGCGCGCAGAATTCGTCAGGGATCTGCTGGGCCCCAGGGTACACCATGCCGCGCTACCGCCCCTGCCCAGCCTGAATGCTACTGCCAGCCAGGCCAAGCCTGACTTTCACGCCCGCGAGTGGGATTTCCTGCGGGACTACTTCCGCAGCGACCTGATCGACTTCAGGGCGGTCGCCAACGATGCGGGTGTAATTATGAAGTACGTCCATCAGGCGCGGCTCGACCAGTACCTAATGTGACCGACCCCGCACAACCGCAGGCCCATGCAACCGCTGATTCAGGCAGTCCCCCATCAATGGACCCGTGCTGACCGACGAAGCCACTACGGCCACGACGGCGCCGTCGTCTGGCTGACCGGGCTTTCCGCGGCCGGCAAGTCCACCCTGGCAATGGCCGTGGAGCAAAAGCTGTCCGCATTGGGCTATTCCTGCTACGTGCTCGATGGCGACAACGTCCGGCACGGGCTGAATGCCGACCTGGGCTTTTCCCCCGAGGCGCGTACCGAGAACATCCGGCGTGCAGGCGAGGTGGCCGCCCTGTTCGCGGATGCCGGATTGGTATGCATCTGTGCTTTCATCTCTCCGTACAAGGCGGATCGCCTGAAGGCCCGGCAGGCGTGCCGGCACCCCTTTCACGAGGTGCATGTGGACGCCGACGTGACCACCTGCGCCGCCCGCGACCCCAAGGGGTACTACCAGAAGGCTGGCGCCGGGCTGTTGGCCAACATGACCGGTATTTCCTCCCCCTACGAGCCGCCGGACGAGTGCGAGCTGCGCATAGACACGCGCCAGGAGCCCCTCGCGCAGAGCATCGAAAAGCTACTCCAGCACATCACCCATGCCGTCCCCATTGCACATCCGCTGAGAACACCATGAAGGCCGTCATCCTGGCGGGGGGCCTGGGCACCCGCATTTCTGAAGAGTCGCACCTGCGGCCCAAGCCCATGGTGGAGATCGGCGGCAAGCCCATCATCTGGCACGTGATGAAAATTTGCGCTCACTTCGGCATGAACGACTTCGTGATTTGCCTGGGCTACAAGGGCTACGTCATCAAGGAGTACTTCGCCAACTACTTCCTGCACATGTCGGACGTGACCTTCGAATGGCCGAGAACCGCATGCAAATCCACGACCGGCACGCCGAGCCCTGGCGCGTGACCCTAGTGAACACCGGCGAACACACCATGACCGGCGGGCGCCTCAGGCGCGCGCGCAATTACCTGGGCGACGACACCTTCTGCATGACCTATGGGGATGGCATGGCCGACATCGACGTGGCCGCGTTGCTGGCCTTTCACCGTAGCCATGGCAAGCCCGCCACCGTGACGGCCGTGCAGCCGCCAGGCCGCTATGGCGCACTGGAGCTGCAAGGCGACCGGGTGTGCGGCTTCCAGGAAAAGCCGCAGGGCGACGGCGGCTGGATCAACGGCGGCTTTTTCGTGCTGGAGCCCAGTGCGCTCGACCACATCGCGGGCGACGCCACGATCTGGGAGCAAGAGCCCATACGCCAACTGGCCCAGCGCGGCGAGCTTATGAGCCACTTCCACCGCCGCTTCTGGCAACCCATGGACACTCTGCGCGACCGCACCCAACTCGAAGAACGCTGGCAAAGCGGCCACGCACCCTGGCGGCTCTGGCAACGACTATCAAAACAAGAGCAGCTTGCGCAGGCCAGGAGAACGCTGAAGCCCAATTTCATATGGAATTTCCCGACGAAACCTCCTTGCGGCAGCACATCGGCGAGCTGGTGGGCCTGTACGCGCAGCGCTACCACACCCGCGCCCCCTTTGTGCCGGGGCAAACGCCCGTGCCGCCGTCCGGCAAGTTGGTGGGCGCCGAGGAAATCCAGGGAGTGGTGGAGGCGGCCCTGGACGGCTGGCTGACCACCGGGCGGTTCAATGCGGAGTTTGAAAGCCGGCTCGCGGCGTTCATCGGCGTCCGGCACCTCATCACCGTGAATTCAGGCTCGTCGGCCAACCCGCTCGCCTTCACCGCACTCACCAGCCCGCGCCTGGGCGATCGGGACATCCGGCCGGGGGACGAGGTGATCGGCGTGGCAGCGGGCTTTCCCACCACCGTCAATCCCATCCTGCAGTTCGGCGCCGTGCCCGTGTTCGTGGACGTGGATCTGGGCACCTACAACATCGACGCCAGCCGGATCGAGGCCGCCATCGGCCCCCGAACCAAGGCCATCATGCTCGCCCATACCCTGGGCAACCCCTACAACCTGGAGGCCGTCACCGCGCTGTGCAAGAAGCACGGCCTGTGGCTGGTGGAGGACTGCTGCGACGCGCTGGGCTCCACCTACCAGGGCCGCATGGTGGGCACGTTCGGCGACATCGGCACCCTGAGCTTCTACCCTGCGCACCACATCACCATGGGCGAAGGCGGCGCGGTGTTCACCAACCACGCCGAGCTCAAGGCCATCGCCGAGAGCGTGCGCGACTGGGGGCTCGACTGCTATTGCGCCCCTGGCAAGGACAACACCTGCGGCAAGCGCTTCTGCCAGAAGCTGGGCAGACTGCCCCAAGGCTACGACCACAAGTACACGTACAGCCACCTGGGCTACAACCTAAAGATCACCGACATGCAGGCCGCATGCGGCCTCGCGCAGCTCCGCAAGGCCGCGCAATTCGTGGAGCAGCGCAAGCGCAATTTCGCCCACCTGCACGAGCGGCTGCGCGGGTGCGAGGAGTTTCTCATCCTCCCCCGGGCCACCGAACACGCCGACCTGTCCTGGTTCGGCTTTCCGCTCACGCTGCGCAGCGATGCGCCGGTCTCCCGCGTGGATCTGTTGACCTACCTTGACCAGAACCGGGTGGGAACACGCCTGCTTATCGCCGGAAACCTGATCCGCCAACCCTATATGGTGGACAGGAAGTACCGGGTCAGCGGCACGCTGGAGAACACCGACACGGCGATGACTCACACGTTCTGGATCGGCGTGCAACCCGCGTTGACACCCGACATGCTGGACTTTGCGGCGGCCAGGATCAGAGCTTACCTTGGCGTCGATTTTGAATTAGCAAGCCGGAGAATCTGATGCGATCCATTAGCCAACGCGACAAGGATTTGTTAGAAAACCTGTTCGTCCTGGAGTTAGCCAACAACCACTGGGGCAAGCTGGAGTGCGGGCTGAAAATCATCCGCGACATCGACGAGTTCATCCACCCCTACTTCAAGGACAGCACCGAATTGCGCTATGTGGAAAAGACCGAGGACACACGGCTCAGCAAGGCGGACTTTTCGCGCATGGACGAGGAAATCTGTAACCTGAGCTACATTCCCATGGCCACCCCGTTCGATGAGACGTCTGTCGATCTGTGCATCGAGTTGGGCAAGCCCATCCTCAAGATCGCCAGCTCGGACATGAACGACTGGCCGCTCATCGAGAAAATCGCCTCCACCCGCCGCCCCACCATCATTTCCACTGGCGGCGCTTCAGAGAGAGACCTGGACGACGTCGTGCGCTTCTTTGAGCGGCGCGCATTGCCCTGGCCATCAACCGTTGCGTCTCACTCTATCTCAGCGAAGACGGCGAACTGCACCTGGACCAGATCGACTACCTGGACAGCCGCTATCCGCGCCACGTCACCGGCCTGTCCACGCACGAGTCCACGACTGGCATTCTTCCATGCTGATTTCCTGCGGCAAGGGCGCGCGCACCTGGGAGCGGCACATCCACATTCAGTATGAGGCCGTGCCCGTGTCCAACTACTGCTCCCAGCCCGAGCAGTGCGATGCCTGGTTCAAGGCCTTCCACAAGGCCAAGGAGATGTGCGGCGGCGTCGGCACCAGCCAGCGCCCCATCTCGCGCAAGAAGACCGAACACCTTAACGCCCGGGTGTGCGGTGCCTACGCGCGCTGCGATCTGGAGCCGGGCTACGTCTTCGACAAGGACAAGTTCGAGAAGGACCTCTACTTGGCCATCCCACTGCACAAGAGGCAACTGTCCTGCCGCGAAGTCATGAACGGCGAAAAGCTCCAGCAGCCCATCAGGGCCCACGAGCGCCTGACCATCGACCACATCGACGGCCCTTACAGCGAGATACAGCGAGAGCCCCGCGCTCGAGCGCCTCATACTCGACCGTGGACTTTGAATGAAACGAGTCTCTGAACGCATTGCCGACTGGCTGGCCGACCAAGGGGTCGAGCAGGTCTTCGCCGTCACGGGCGGCGGCGCCATGTTTCTCAACCAGGCCCTGGGCGGGCACGGCAGGCTGCGCTGCACCTTCATGCACCACGAGCAAGCCTGCGCCATGGCGGCGGAAGGGTATGCCCACATCGCGGGCACGGCCGCCGCCAGCAGCTTCCGCAACCGCTACGTCCCCTCCGTCCACAAAGCGCAAACAGGACTGGGCCTGCCACTGCGCTACACCCTGGCACAGTCGATCCTGCACACCGCCGAATACGCCCGCCCATGAACCCGTACATCCTCTTCGACCTGGACGGCACGCTGATCGACTCCGCGCCGTCAATCCTGGCCTCAATGCAGGCTGCATTCGATGCCGCGGGCCTGCACCCCGTGCGCCCCCTGGCGCATGATCTGATCGGCCCGCCCCTGAACGAAACCCTCGCCACCCTGCTGCCCGAAGGACACGCCGATCAGGTGGCCCGCCTGGTCGGGTTGTTCAAGGAGCATTACGACAGCACCGGATACCGTGGCACGCAGGTGTACGACGGCGTGGCACAGATGCTGCAGGAGCTGCGGCACCACGGCTGCCGCCTGTGGATCGCCACCAACAAGCGCATCCTGCCCACACGGCGCATCGTCGAGCACCTGGGGTGGGGCAGCCTATTCGACGAAGTGCACGCCCTAGATGCCTTCACACCAGCTCTGCGCGGCAAGGCCGACATGCTTGCCGCTCTGCGTGCCAAGCAGGAGACACCGGCCCCCTACGTTGGCGACCG
>JASLFM010000337.1 GCA_030150585.1 Acidovorax sp. | reverse complement strand
ACGCGGCCCGGAATGATCGAGAGGATTTCGCAGCCGAAGCGCACCAGCAGCCGGTCCATGGTCTCGTCAAGCCCCCGGCCACGCCAGCGGGCCACGGTGTCGGCCAGCAAGGGCGCGTACTCGGGCTTCTGCACGGCCTTGAGGATCAGCGAGGGATTGGTGGTCGCATCCTGCGGGCGGAACTGGGCCAACTGGCGGAAATCTCCGGTATCGGCCACCACGGTGGTGAACTGTTTCAGTGCGTCGAGCTGGTGCATGAAAAATCCTCGTAACGGCGCGCAGCCGCACCGGCCCTCCGAGTGTATGCGCCTCCGGGACCGAGTTACCAGACGAATGAAACTGGATTACATTTCGAACCAATACGGTGCAAATACAGCCATGAGTTTTGATCTGGTTCTGTTCGGCGGCACGGGCGACCTGGCCTGGCGCAAACTCCTTCCCGCCCTTTTCCAGGCCCACCGCCACGGCACGCTGCCTGCGGGGGGGCGCATCATCGGCGTGGCGCGCGACGACCTGGACGACGGGCAGTACCGCGCACTGATCGCGAGCCGCTTCGCGGCCGTCGAGGGCGAAAAGCGTCCCAGCGCCGAGGAATTCGAGCGCTTCGCACAGTTGCTGCACTACGTGCGCATGGACCTGTCCCAGGCTGCCGACTATGCGCGCCTGGCCGCCACGCTGCGCGCGCGGGGCGCGGACACCGTGGTCATGTACCTCGCCACGGCGCCCACGCTCTTCACCACCGCCTGCGAGCAGATCGGCGCCGCGGGCCTGGCGACGCCAAACACGCGCGTGGTGCTCGAAAAGCCCCTGGGCCACGACCTGGCCTCCAACCGCGCGATCAACGCGGCCGTGCGCGGCGTTTTTGCCGAACGGCAGGTGTTCCGCATCGACCACTATCTGGGCAAGCCCTCAGTGCAGAACCTGCTCGCGCTGCGCTTCGGCAATGCGCTGTTCGAGCCGCTGTGGCGGCGCGAGACCATCGCGAGCATCGAGATCACCATCGCCGAGCAGCTTGGCGTGGAAAAACGCGGCGCCTTCTACGACGGCACGGGCGCACTGCGCGACATGGTGCAGAACCATGCGCTGCAGCTGCTGTGCGCGATCGGCATGGAGCCGCCCATCAACGCGCACGCCGACGCCATCCGCGACGAGAAGCTCAAGGTGCTGCGCTCGCTCAAGGCCTGGACGCCCGAGACGCTGGCCCGCGACGTGGTGCGCGGCCAGTACGCGGCCGGCCAGCTCGCGGGCGAGGCCGTGCCCGGCTACGCGCAAGAGGCCGGTGTGGCCCCCGGCAGCGCCACCGAGACCTTCGTGGCGCTGCGCACCGAGATCGCCAACTGGCGCTGGGCCGGCGTGCCCTTCTACATCCGCACCGGCAAGCGCCTGGCCGCGCGCGAAGCCCATATCGCCGTGCACTTCCGCGAAGCACCGCATGCGATCTACCGCACGCCCATGGGCGCCGCCAATCGCCTCGTGATCCATCTGCAGCCGCGCGACGGCTTGGCGCTGCATCTGTTCGCCGCTGGACAGAACCAGCGGGCACCGGCCACGGCTGCACAGACGCTTGCGCCCGTGCAGCTCGACCTGGACTTCGACCAGCGCTTCGGCCAGGAACGCGTGGGTGCCTACGAGCGGCTGCTGCTCGACGTGATCGCAGGCCGGTTGAACCTGTTCGTGCGCAGCGACGAACAGGAAGCCGCCTGGCGCTGGGTGGAGCCCGTCCTGCAGTCCTGGCGCGAGGCGGATGCGCGTGGCGAAGGGCCGCGCCCCTATGCGGCTGGCACCTGGGGCCCCAGCGCCGCCAGCGCCCTCGTCGCCAAGAGCGGCCACAGCTGGATGGAGGAAGTCTGATGCTGGACCGGATCACCGCCTCCCTGCCCTCGCTCGCGCCCGCCGAGCAGCGCGTGGCCAAACTCGTACTGCAGGATGCCCGGGCCTTCGCGCGGCTGCCCGTGCGCGAGCTCGCGGCCCGCGCGCACGTGAGCAAGCCCACCGTGGTGCGCTTTTGCCGCAGCATGGGCTACGACGGGCTGGCCGATTTCAAGCTCAAGCTCGCGGGCAGCGTGAGCGAGGGCGTGCCCTTCATCCACCGCAGCGTGGACGCCGACGACAAGACCAGCGACGTGCTGGTGAAAGTGGTCGATAACGCCGTGGCCGCTTTCCTGCAGTACCGCAACGCGGCCAGCACGGGCGCCGTGGAGCGCGCGGCGGAGGCCATTGCCGCCACTTGGCAGACGGGCAAGCGCATCGAGTTCTACGGCGCGGGCAACTCCGGCATCGTCGCGCAGGATGCGCAGCACAAGTTCTTTCGCCTGGGCGTGACCAGCATCTCCACGAGCGACGGCCATATGCAGGTGATGAGCGCCACGCTGCTGGGCCCCGGCGACTGCGTGGTCATCATCTCGAACTCGGGCCGCACGCGCGACCTCATGGACGCTGCCGACATCGCACGCAAGAATGGGGCGACCACCATCGCCATCACCGCCAGCGGCTCGCCGCTCGCGAGCGCCTGCGCCATCCACCTCGCGGCGGACCACCCCGAGGGCTACGACCGCTACAGCCCCATGGTCTCGCGCCTACTGCACCTGCTCGTGATCGACGTACTCGCCACCTGCGTGGCGCTGCGCATCGGCCCCGCGCTGCAGCCGTTGCTGCAGCAGATGAAGGACAACCTGCACGCCAAGCGCTACACCTGAGCCCGAGGCTGGCAATGCAGGCCGCGGCCTGCAGCCAGGTCCCATGTAAGGTAGTTATTCCACCGTGCAGGTGCTGGAGCAGCCATCTCCAGGAGTCGTATTGCCATCGTCACAGGTTTCTGGCGGAGTGACGCGGCCATCGCCACAATAGTCGCCCGTCAGGTTCAGTGTCGCGGAGCAGTTCGCATTGCAAACGGTGCAGTTGCGCGTGCCATAAGGGCAACTGGTTTCTGTGACGTTGTTGCCATCATCGCAGACTTCGGAAGCCGTGACGCGGCCGTCGCCGCAATAGTCGCCCGTCAGGTTCAGCACCGCGGTGCAAGTCGCGTTGCAGACGGAGCAGTTGCGCGTGCCATAGGGGCAACTGGTTTCTGTGACAGTGTTGCCGTCATCGCAGACTTCGGAAGCCGTGACGCGGCCATCGCCGCAAAAGTCGCCCGTCAGGTTCAGCACCGCGGTGCAAGTCGCGTTGCAGACGGAGCAGTTGCGCGTGCCATAGGGGCAACTGGTTTCGGTAATGGTGTTGCCGTCATCGCAGACCTCGCTGCCACTGACCACCCCATCGCCGCACACCGCCGCCGCCGCGCCCACATTCACCGTCGCCCTGCCCCAGCCCCCAGGGGTCAGGCCGTTGTGCGCACGGTACTCGAAACGGAAGGTGCCCGGCACAGAGGGGGCACCCAGCGTGAAGCCGCCATTGGCTCCCACCACCAGTGTGCTGCCAGCCACGGCGACCGAGCCCCCGGCCGGCGTGGACGACGAAGCTCCTTCCAGGCGGAACTCGCGCACCTGCATCGGCGGCGAGCCCAGTGCGTCGTTGGCCAGCAGCCCCGGCGCGGCGACGGGCAGCGCGGTGCCGACCGTGACGGCATAAGGTCCGTCGTCTTGGGGCGCGCCGTCGCGCACGCCCAGGTCGAGGTCGTAGCGCAGGTGCAGCGTATTGCCCTCAACCAGTGCGTAGACTGCCGAGAACTGGAGCGGCCCGGTGGCCGGTGCGGTCGCAACGGGCGCAACGCCAGCCCAGTCGACCGGAGAGCCATCGCGCACCATGGCAGCCCAGGCCAGCCCCACCGCGAGCAGCAGGCACAGCGCCGAGCCGGCCGCCGTCATGCGCCGCACCGCGACAAAACGATAGGTGGTCAACGCCAGCAGGATGGAGACCAGCAGCAGCCCGGCTGCGCCCACGGCCGGCACCGACAAGGCCGGCGGCGGTGCGGCAAGGCTGATGGCGGCACCGCCCACGCTGCCGTCGGCCGACAGCAGTCCGCTGGGGGCCAAGCTGCCGTCAGTGGTGCTGGCGACGAATGCCAGCCGGGCCCCGGCTGGGGGCGCGGCAAAGCGGGTGTAGCTCTCCACCACGTCGACCAGCGCCCCTGCGGCGGAAACACCCAAAGGCCAGCGCAAGGGCGCCAGCGGCACGAAGCTCGGGTCGGCGACCAGGGCGCCACCCTGGCAGATTTCGCGCGACACATCTCCCACCGGACTGGGGTCGGTCAGGTCGACACGGGTCACCGCGGCCTGCTCCACGCCGGAGAACACACCCGCCGGCGTCGTGACGGAGCAGCCCGTCCCCGGATTGCCGTCGCTGTCGATGAGCGTTCGCAGTTCCGTCACCGCATGGGCGGCTGTTGCATGCAGCAACAAGGCGGCGCCGCACGCGGCGATCAGGGAGCGCACACTGTCGCCACGCAGCGCCCGAACGGCGCGCACGAACAAGTCGACAGGAAGAATACGGGGGCTGTCCATGGGGATATTCAACGCAAGGAGTAGGGCCGGCAGGAGCGAAAGCCGGGGAACGGCCGGCGGGCAATGCCATCGGCGGGCGCGATGTCATCCCGGCATGCAACAAATCGTATAGTTACATTTTCGGTCTGTCATGCACTATTTGTGCACGACCGCCCACGGCAGCCCTCCCCTTGGGGCTCCCGTCGGCGATCAGCTCCAGCGCTTGAGCACCAGCGATGCATTCACGCCGCCGAAGCCAAAGCCGTTGACCAGCGCATGCTCCATGGCCAGCGGCCGCGCCGCGCCCGCGATGAGGTCCAGCCCCTCGGCCAGCGGGTCAGGCTCGGCCAGGTTCAGCGTGGCCGGCGCCACCTGGTCGCGCAGCGCCAAGGCCGTGAAGATGGCCGCCACAGCGCCCGCCGCACCGAGCAAGTGGCCCGTGGCCGATTTGGTGGAGCTGATGGCCACGCCCCCTTGTTCGCCGAAAAGGCGGCGGATCGCCGCCAGTTCGCCCCGGTCGCCCACGGGAGTGGAGGTGGCATGGGCATTGAGGTACTGGACCTCGCCCGGCCCGATGCCCGCCATGGCCAGGGCCTGCGCCATGCTGCGGCGCGCCCCGTCGCCGTCGTCGGGCCCGGCGGTGATGTGGTACGCATCGGCCGACGTGCCGTAGCCAACGACCTCGGCCAGGGGCGTGGCGCCGCGCGCGAGCGCATGGTCGAGCGACTCGAGCACCAGCGCGCCCGCGCCCTCCCCCATCACGAAGCCGTCGCGGGCCGCGTCGAACGGACGGGAGGCCTCGTGCGGCCGGTCGTTGTAGCCCGTGGAGAGGGCCTTGGCCGCCGCGAAGGCGCCCAGGCTTACGCGGCCGATGGCGGCTTCGGTGCCGCCGCACAGCGCCACGTCGGCCTCGCCCGAGCGGATCAGGCGCAGACCGTCGCCGACGGCCTGCACACCCGCTGCGCAGGCCGTGACGGGAGCGCCCAGCGGCCCCTTGAGTCCATACCGGATCGACACATGGCCCGCCGCGAGGTTGACGAGGAAGGCCGGCACGGTGAACGGCGACAAGCGCGATGCGCCCCGGCTGTCGGTGGTGCGCACGGCCTGGGCGATGGCCTCGAAGCCGCCGATGCCCGATGCGATCACGCAGGCCGTGCGGTTCTGGGCCTGCTCGCTGTCCGGCCGCCAGCCGGCCTGGGCCAGTGCCTGGCCTGCCGCGTCGAGCGCCAGCGGGATGAAGCGGTCCATCTTGCGCTGGTCCTTGGCGGACACCACGGCGTCGATGTCCCAGCCGCCCTCGGGATCCTGCGCAAGATCGGGCACCAGCCCCGCCACCTGCGCGGGCACGTCGGGCGCCAAGCCTTCGGGCAGGCGCCGCACGCCCGAGGCCCCCGCGCGCAGCCGCTGCCAGCACAGCTCAGCACCCCGCCCCAGCGGCGAGACCATGCCCATGCCCGTGACGACCACGCGGCGCGCCATGTGCGCCCCACTCACGGACGTACTCCCTTGCATGCGTTCATCGTTTGCTCCTTGTAGAACGGACAGCCCGCGCCGCAAACGCCATCGGGCCCAGGTTTATGATGATGGCCGTCATCATAAATGCATTTTGATGACGACCATCATCAATACAGGACTTGCCATGAAAGTCTCGAAAGCGCAGGCCGCGCAAAACCGGCAGGACATCCTCGAAGCCGCAGCGCGGCTGTACCGCGAGCACGGCCTCGCTGGCGTGGGGGTGGCCGAGGTGACGCGCGGCGCGGGGCTCACGCACGGCGGGCTGTACCGCCACTTCGAGTCGAAGGACGCGCTGGTGCGCGAGGCCTGCGCGCGCGCATTCGACTGGTCCATCGCGCCGCTCGACGGCGTGGAGGGCGACGACGGCAGCCTGGCGTCCCGCGTGCGGGCCTATCTGTCGCCGCAGCACCGCGACAGCCCGGGCAGCGGGTGCCCTGCGGCGGCGCTCGCGGTGGATGTGGCGCGCGCGGGCGGCGACCTGTCGGGCGTGTTCGCGGAAGGGGTGGAGCGCAACATCGCGCGCTTTGCGCGCGTGATCGGGAACCTGGCCGACGGCGTGACGCCCGACGCCGACCTGCGCGGCCAGGCCATGGCCATGCTCAGCGGCATGGTGGGCGCGCTGGTGCTCGCGCGCGCCACGGCGACAGCCCAGCCCGCGCTGTCGGACGAAATCCTGGCAACAGTGCGCGAACGCCTGCTTGTCCTGGCATCCGAAGCCGATGCGGAGCCAAAAGGGACTGCAGCGCCCGCCGAACGGGCGCGGGTAGCTCCTAAATAAAGAGCAACCAAAAGAGCAATCAGTTGCGCCCGTAGGTGGACGTGAACTGCGCCTTGGCCAGCGTGTGCGCGTTGACCATGAAGCCCGCGAGCGCGGCCGTGGCGTCGTCGGGAATGTCGAGGCGCTCCACCGACAGCGCGTGCACGGTGAAGATGTAGCGGTGCGGCTTGTCGCCCGGCGGCGGGCACATGCCGCCCCAGGCCTGCACACCGTAGTCGTTGCGGATCTGGCGCGCGGGCGTGGGCAGCTGGGCGCCGCCCTTGGCGCCCGCGTCGGCCGCAAGCTGGGTGGTGGTGGCGGGCAGGTCCACCACGAACCAATGCCACCAGCCCGAGCCCGTAGGCGCGTCGGGGTCGTACACCGTGAGCGCAAAGCTCTTCGTGCCAGCCGGCGCTCCGCTCCATTGCAGCACGGGCGACTGGTTCTGGCCGGAGCAGCCGAAGCCGTCGAACTCGAAGCGCGGGTCAATGCTGCCGCCGCTCGGAATATCGGGGCTGCTGAGGGTGAATGCGGTCATTGCGGATCTCCTTGCGAAGCTTCCAGTATGCCGCCATGCGCGTACCCCCTGCAGCCACCCGGATCAGTTCGCGCCCTTGAACGAGCGCGTGCTGTATAGCGCGGTGTCGAGCAGCTTGAGCGTCGGCAGGCCGCTCGCGGCGTCCTTGGGCTGCTTCTCGATGTAGCTGAAGAACACATCGGCATCGAGCACGCCGATGTCCATGCGCCGCGCGGCCGGCACCGCCGCCAGGGTCTTGTAGCCGTCGCCGCCCGTGGCGTTGAAGCTCAGCACGAAGAGCCTGTAGGTCTTGGCCGCGTCGAGCGGTCCCCAGGAGCCCGTGGCGGGGTTGCGCACCTCGATGTTGCTCACGCGCTGGCCGAAGGCTGCGGCCGCGTTCACGTCGAAGCGCAGCCCCCCCGCGTAGGGGTACGGGCCGGTCGAACCGCCCGGCCCGTAGACCGCCTCGATGCCGTCTTCGAGCATCGACTTCACTTCCTGGCCCGTCACGTCCAGGCGGAACAGCATGTTGCCGAAGGGCAGCACCTCGATCACGTTGGCCGCCGTCACGTTGCCCTTGAGCGGCACGCGCACGCCGCCGCCGCTTTGCAGCGAAATGTCGGCGCCGCCGTACTTGGCATTGGCCACGTCGAGGTAGGCCTGGGCCACGAGCTGCTGGATGTCGCCGCCGCGCAGGCTCACGCTGCCCAGCGCGTTGCAGTCCACGCTGGAGCGGCTGTAGTCCGCCGTGCCCGGGCCGCCCGGCACGCGGCGCGAGCACAGCTCGGTGGGCGCGGTGGCCACCAGGGTCTTGTTGAACACGGCCACCTTGTCCTTGTAGGGCGCCAGCGCCGCCACGGCGGCAGCCTGGGGCTGCGTGATGCGCAGGATGCCGCTCGCGGCCACGCTGGCCAGCAGCGCCTTCTTCTCAGCGTCGTTGGGCGCCTTGCCGCCGATGGTGAAGTTGTCGCCGATCAGCACATGCGGCGTGCCTGCGCAGCTCTGCACATCGCCCTTGTCATCGAACGTCACCTTCAGCTCGCCCACCACCTGCGCGTATTCCCAGGCCTGGACGATGCAGACGGCCTTGCCGTCCTTGTCGGTCGCGCGCGTGGGGTAGGCGCCGGCCGGCGTGCCCACGCCGCGGGCCTTGAGCGTGTCGGGGCCGAGCAGCGTGTGAGAATCGCCGCCCACCACCACATCCACGCCGCTGAGCTGGGCCGCCACCTGCTTGTCGTAGTCGTAGCCGATGTGGCTCATGACCACGATCTTGTTCACGCCCTGGGCGCGCAGTTTGTCGATCTCGCGCTGCGCGGCTTTGGTTTCGTCTTCGAACAGGGTGTCGGGGTCGGGGCTCGACGAGGCCTTGGTCTTGCCCGCGATCGTGAGGCCCACGAGACCGATCTTCTGGCCACCGCGCTCCAGCACCGTGGAGGGCAGTACCGCGCCCGGTGCCTTGGTGGCGTTGAGCGCGGAGTTGGCGCCGAACTGCGCGTTGGCACTCAGCGCGGGGGTCTTGCACGTGCCCTTGCGCAACTGGTCGAGGAAACCCTTGAGGCCCGTGTCGCCCTTGTCGAACTCGTGGTTGCCGAGCGTGAACGCATCGAAGCACACGGTGTTCATCATAGCCGCATCGGCCTCGCCGTCCGCGCCCGCGCGGTTGAAGTACAGCGTGCCCGTGAGCGCGTCGCCCGCATGCAGCTTGAGCACGTTGGGGCCCGCGGCCTTGGCCAGTTCGTCGAAGGCCGCCGTTACGCGCGGGAACCCGCCCGCATCCACGGCCACGGCCACAGGGGTGCCGCTGCCCGTGTCAAGCTGCAGCGTCTTGGACTTGGACTCGAGCGTGGAGTGGTGGTCGTTGATGTGCAGCAGCGTCAGCGTGTAGGGCTGCGCGGGCGTCGGAGCGCTGTCCGATCCGCCCCCGCAGGCCGTCACCAGGCTGGCCACCGCCAGCGTCGTTGCCACCATGCGCCCGCGCGCGCCCTTGTTCCAATCCATGCTCCAGCTCCCTCAGGGTTTCAAAACCCTGCATGCTGGAGATCACGGATGACACGCGGATGAAAACCGGCACAGCGGCGGGGTCCGTCAGATGCGGCCCTCTTCCACCGCGTGGCAGGCGATGCGGATGCCCCCGATGGCCTGCAGCTGGGGCCGCTCACTGCGGCAGCGGTCGTTCGCATGGGGGCAGCGCGGGTTGAAGGCACAGCCCGGCGGGGGATTCAGCGGGTTCGGCACCTCGCCCTGCACGGGCGTGCGCGCCTTGCCCGTGTCGTGCATCTTGGGGATGGCGTCGAGCAGCATGCGCGTGTAGGGGTGGCGCGGGTTGCCGAAGAGCTGGGCCTTGTCGGCCA
>JASLFM010000395.1 GCA_030150585.1 Acidovorax sp. | reverse complement strand
TTAATGATGTAATTTCGGCATGACGTCTAGCTTCCACCACGTTGCACTGATAGGGAAATACCTGACGCCAGTGTCTGGCACCATAGCCGACGGTTCGCGCAAGGCCATGGAGGACATCGCCCACTTTCTGGTGCGGCAGGGATGCGAAGTCTCGCTGGAGGCAGAGACTGCAGCGAACACAGGCATGGCGCATTACCCGACGCTCGATGCCGATGCCATCGGCGCCCAGTGCGACCTAGGCCTGGTGGTTGGCGGCGACGGCACCATGCTCGGTATTGGCCGGCGGCTGGCCCGGTACGGCACACCGCTCATCGGGATCAACCAGGGGCGCCTGGGTTTCGTGACCGACATCCCTTTGGATGACTACCAGGCTACGCTCACGCCGATGCTGCGCGGCGAGTACGAAGAAGACCCGCGCCCCCTCATTCATGCACGCGTGATGCGCGACGGCGAGTGCGTGTTCGAAGCACTTGCGATGAACGACGTCGTAGTGAACCGCGGCGCCACCTCCGGCATGGTCGAGCTTCGCGTGGAAGTGGACGGCCATTTCGTGGCCAACCAGCGTGCGGACGGACTGATCGTCGCATCCCCCACAGGCTCGACAGCCTACTCGCTCTCGGCCGGCGGGCCCATGCTGCACCCTTCCATACCGGGCTGGGTGCTGGTCCCGATCGCGCCCCACACGCTTTCCAACCGGCCCATCGTGCTGTCGGATACTGCAGAGGTCGCCATCGAGGTGGTCGGCGGGCGAGACATCAGCGCCAACTTCGACATGCAATCCCTCGCCTCGCTGCTGCATGGGGATCGCATCCTCGTGCGGCGCTCCGAGCACTGTGTGCGCTTCCTGCACCCTCGGGGCTGGAATTACTTCGCTACGTTGCGCAAGAAGCTGCGCTGGAACGAGGGAGGCTCCTGACCATGGCGCTGAGGCGGATCGCGCTGCGCGACTTCGTGATCGTGCAGACGCTCGACATCGACCTGCAGGCCGGTTTCACCGTGCTCACCGGGGAGACCGGTGCGGGCAAGTCCATCCTGATCGACGCACTGCAACTGGCGCTCGGCGCGCGTGCCGATGCCGGCGTGGTCCGCGAGGGCGCGCGGCAGGCCGACATTTGTGCGGAATTCGACAGCCCTGCCACCCTGGTGCCCTGGCTGGAAGAGGGTGGCTTCGAAGCGGGCGATGCGTTGCTGCTGCGCCGTGTGGTCGACGCCCAAGGCAAGAGCCGCGCATGGATCAACGGCAGCCCCGCCACTGCCACGCAGTTGCGCACACTGGGCGAGCAGTTGCTCGACATCCACGGCCAGCACGCCTGGCAAAGCCTGACCCGGCCCGAGGCCGTGCGTGGACTGCTGGACGCCTATGCCGGAGTGACCACTGGCAAGCTGCGCCAGCTGTGGACCGACTGGCGCTCAGCCCAGCATGCGTTGGCCCATGCGCGCACGCTGCAGGACACGCTGCAGCGCGAACGCGAGCGCCTGCAATGGCAAATCGCAGAGGTGGACAAGCTGGCCCCCGCAGCCCATGAGTGGGACGAACTCAACACCCAGCACACGCGCCTGTCGCATGCGCAGACCTTGATCGAAACCGCCGAGGGCGCGCTCGGGCTGCTCGAAGCCGATGAATCGGGCGTACATGGCAGCTTGGGCCGCGCCCACCACCTGCTGGCGCACCAGGGACATCTGGACCCCGAATTCAAAGCCATCGCGGACGTGCTGGCCTCCAGCCTGGCCCAGGTAGACGACGCGCGCCACTCACTGCACACCTACCTGCGGCGCGCCGACCTCGATCCGCAGCGCCTTGCGGAGCTCGACGGCCGGCTCTCGCAATGGGTCGCCCTGGCCCGGCGCTACAAGCGTGCCCCCGCGGACCTTCCCGCAGTGCACGAGAGCTGGAAGCAGGAACTGCGGCAACTCGATGCCGCCACCGACCTTGCGCAGCTCGAAGCCCAGGAACGCACCTGCGCCCGCGCCTACGAAGCTGAGGCCCAATCCTTGTCCAAGCGCCGCGCCAAGGCCGCCCCCCAGCTGTCGCGCGCCATCACCGAGGCCATGCAGGGCCTGGGCATGGCCGGTGGCGTATTCCAGGTCGCCATCGAACGCGCGGCGGAGCCTGGGCCGCAAGGCATCGACGCCGTGGGTTTTCTCGTCGCGGGCCACCCCGGCATGACACCCCGCCCCATCGGCAAAGTCGCATCGGGCGGCGAGCTGTCACGGATCTCGCTGGCCATCGCGGTCACGACCAGCCAACTCGGCGAGGCTGGAACGCTGATCTTCGACGAAGTGGACTCCGGCGTCGGCGGCGCGGTGGCAGAGACCGTGGGCCGGCTCATGCAGCAACTGGGACAGGACCGGCAAGTGCTGGCCGTGACCCATCTGCCCCAGGTGGCCGCCTGCGCGGACCACCACCTCGTCGTGTCCAAGCGCCGCGACAAGGCCGGGACCACTAGCACCGTGCTCCCGGTGCGGGACGATGTGCGCGTGCACGAAATAGCCCGCATGCTGGGCGGGGAACGGCTATCGGATACAACACTGGCACATGCCCGGGAGATGCTGGGTGGACTTGAAACCGCTCGGGAATAAGCAACGCCATGGCCCTCGAAATCGTGCTTCTCACCGGCATGTCCGGCTCAGGCAAGTCTGTCGCGCTGCACGCACTGGAAGACGCTGGCTACTACTGCGTGGACAACCTCCCGCCCGAGCTGCTGTCGCCCTTCGTGGCGCTGGAGCATGAGCACCACGGCAACCGCGTCGCCATCGCCATGGACGTGCGCAGCGCCACAGGGCTACCCCAGTTGCCCCGGCAGCTTGCGCAATTGCGCAGCCAAGGCGTGGTCGTGAAGTCGCTCTTCCTCGACGCAACCACGGGTACGCTGGTGCGCCGATTTTCCGAAACCCGGCGGCGCCACCCGCTGACCAAGGACGACCTGCTCGCGGGGCGCAAGGCGCTGGTACAAACCATCGAGCTGGAGCGCGAACTACTGGCTGGCCTGCGGGAACAAGCGCATGTGATCGACACGAGCGCGATCCGCGCTTCCCAGTTGCAAAGTGTCATCAAAAGCCTCGTGGCTACGCCATCGGGACAGCTCACGCTGGTGTTCCAGTCATTTGCTTTCAAGCGGGGCATTCCGATGGATGCCGACTACGTATTCGACGTGCGCATGCTGCCCAATCCGCACTACGAGCCGACACTGCGCGACCTCACGGGACAGGACCCGCCTGTGGCCGATTTCCTGCGCCAGCAGCCCGACGTGCAGCGCATGCAGGAGCACATCGCGCAGTTTCTGGACCAGTGGCTCGACCTGCTTGCGCAAAACCACCGCAGCTACGTGACCGTGGCCGTAGGCTGCACGGGCGGGCAGCACCGCTCGGTCTACCTGGTGGAGCGGCTGGCGGAACGCTTCGGCCAGCACTGGACAACGCTGCGCCGGCACCGGGAGCTGGACAACTGCTAGGACCCGCTCAGACGCCGGGCGAGAACAGGTCGAACCCGATCGTTTCAAGCAGTTTGCGCACCGGAGCGGGCAAGCCCAGCCCCGCCCACGCAGCCGGTCCGTACCACCCGGCCCCTTCACTCCCTTGCGCAGCATCTTCGGCTGCCGATACCAGCACCGGATGCAAGTGCAAATCTCGGTGAGTCAGCACATGGGTGAAGGGCTCCAGGTACTGCACGTCCGAAGCCCCTGCGATGAAAGGCGCAAGGGCTTGCGGCTCAGCGAACACCGGCGGGCAGTAGAGCCCCGCCCAGATACCCGTTGAAGGCCGGCGCTCCAGCCAGAAGGCCCCTGCAGCATTGCGCCGCAGCAGCAGCCACCATGACTCGGCGCGGCGGCTCAGCTTGCGGGTCCTGACCGGGTAGCGCTCAGGCTCACCCTCGCGCCGGGCCACGCACTGCGCCTGCAGCGGGCAGGCTTCGCAGCGCGGATTGCGCGGCACGCACACGCCCGCCCCCAGGTCCATCAGCCCCTGCGTGTAGCGCGGCATGGCCTCTTCAAGCCGCTCACGTGGCAGCAGGGCCTCAGCCTGCGCCCACAGCAGGCGCTCGTTGCGCGCCACGGCCAAGTCTTCACCGAAGCCGAGCGCGCGCGTAAGTACGCGCCGCACGTTGGCGTCCAGGATAGGCACCCGCTCGGAAAAGCAGAACGCTGCGATGGCGCCCGCCGTGGAGCGCCCGATGCCGGGCAGCGTCGCCAGCGCCTCAGCGCTGCGAGGGAAGGCGCCGCCATGCAGCTCCATCACCTGCTGGGCGCAGCGGTGCAGGTTGCGCGCGCGGCTGTAGTAGCCCAACCCGCTCCAGAGGGCCAGCACGTCGTCCACTGTCGCGGCGGCCAGCGCCGCCACGTCAGGGAAACGCGCGAGAAAGCGCGGGTAGTAGTCGAGCACCGTGGCCACCTGCGTCTGCTGCAGCATGATCTCCGACAGCCATACGCGGTAGGGGTCGCGTGTTTGCTGCCAGGGCAGGTGGTTGCGGCCATGCGTGGCCTGCCAGCGCACCACGGGCGTGGCGATATCGACGGAGAGCACCATTACGCGGACAGCAGGCTTGTGCTCGTACCGGACTCTTCGCCCGCGGCAGGCATGGCCACGAGTTGCTCCGTGAACTGGGCAAGGCGCTGCTCCAGTTGCTGCAACTCCTGCTCGGAGGCCTCGATCTCGCCGATGCGCTCGACCAGGCCACTCGCGGCATGCTGGATACGGTCCACTGCCTCAATGCGCCGCACGAAGCTGCGCTTGCGCTCGCGCAACTGCGCGTCGAGTTGGGCGGTGGCCGACTTGCTCCACAGCTCCAGATCATTGGCCACGGACTCGAAGATCGTGCGCAACCGCATGGCCAGCGCCCGCACCAGGCGCTGCGCGAACTCGGGCTGGGCCAGCTTCAGCGCGTTGCCCATGCCCAGATATTGCAAATGGCTTTGTTCGATCTGCGATACGTCCTGCACGAAGCCCTCGAGCTGCGGGGCCGAGGGCACCTGCAGCGAGAAGCCGAATTCTGCATTCAGCTGGCGGAAGGTACCGTCCAGCATGGCCTGGATTTCCGTACCCGACGCCTGCGCCTTGTCCAGGATGGCACGCAGGCGGTCGAAGGTCTGCGCGTACACCTTGCGGGCACCGAGCTTGAGGCCGCGCTGCTGGAGTGTGTCCGCAAGCTCTGCCAGCTCGGCCTTGAGCGAGCGGGCACCCAGTTGCTGGAACAGCTCGCGCAAGAGCTTGAGGTGCACGGCGCGTACCGCCTGGATCTTCGTGGCGCTGGACTCGAACTCCCGCTGCTCCTGCTCGATGCGGCTGCGCATGGCTTCGATCACCGAGGCATTCTTGCCGCGCAGGCTGCGCAACTCGAGCATCTGGTCGTCGAGGTCGCGCCGCCGCACGTTGATAACGCGGGCCGTCTCGGCACGCAGGCTGGCCACGCCGGAGGCCACGGCTGCGCGCAGGATCGCCTGGCGCTGGCCCATGATGCCCTGCGCAAGCGCATCCTCGAGCACCGGCAGGCCGCTCGACTCGAGCAGCACGTCATCGCAGGCAATCTTGGCGACAAGCCCTTTCTGCGCCGAGACGGGCACCACGCGCGCCAAAGGCACGTCGAGCATCTCGGCCGAGGTGGCGCACTGGCGCTGCAGTTGGGCCTCGACCTGCTCGGGTGTATTCAGCGTGTCCCACAAGGTGTCGATCTTGTTCAGCACCACCCAGCGCGCGTCGGTATTGCCTGCGGGCGCAACGAGGTGCTCGCGCCAGATGGCAAGGTCGGAGCGCGTCACGCCCGTGTCGGCCCCCAGGATGAACACCACCGCATGGGCCTGCGGGATCAGGTTCACCGTGAGTTCAGGCTCGGCGCCCACCGCATTGAGTCCCGGCGTATCAAGGATGACCAGCCCCTGCTTGAGCAGCGGATGCGGAATGTTGATGAGCGCATGGCGCCACATGGGCACCTCCACCAGGCCCTGCGCATCAGGCACGGGGTTCTCTCCTGGCAGTTCATCGTGCCAGAAGCCCAGCGCACGCGCCTCTTCCTGGCTCACGCGGCGCACCTCCGCCACCTTTTCCAGGGCCTTGGCGATCTGGTCCGCGTTGTTGACGTCGAGCGGAATCTGCTGCCAGCGCTCAGGCCGCATCCGCCATTCCGCGAGGCCCTGGGGCTGCAGGCGCGTTTCTATGGGCAGCAGCCGCAGGCTGGGCTCGACTTCCGCGTCATAGCCCAGCTCCGTAGGGCACATGGTGGTGCGGCCCGCGCTCGCCGGCATGATGCGGCGGCCATAGTCCGCGAAGAAGATCGCATTGATCAACTCGGACTTGCCACGCGAGAACTCCGCGACGAACGCCACCATGACCTTGTCGCTGCGCACCTGGCTTTCCAGACGCTGCAGCCGCTCCTCCACGGCCGCATCCATCAGGTCGTGGGACGACATCCAACCCGACAACTGCTTGAGCTGCTGCGCGAACGCACGACGCCAGACGCCATGCTGGTCGAACTGCTCGTTGAAAGAAGGTCCCACTTTGCTCCCGACAATTGAACGCCCCGGCCGATGGCCGGAACTGCACAAAATATAGCATCGCCTGCCCGCCGAGCAAGCGCCCACTACGCAATCGCCTCCCGCACCCTTCAGGCGCGCTGGCAGCGCGGGCAGAAAAACGTGCTGCGCTGCCCCTGCCTCAGCCCCCGGACCGGCGTGCCGCAGGTCAGGCACGGCAAGCCTTCACGCCCGTACACCCGGGCCTCGAGCTGGAAATGCCCGGGATCGCCATCGGCGTTCGAGAAATCCTTCAGCGTCGTCCCGCCCCGCTCCACGGCCAGCGCCAACACCTCGCGGATCGCCTGGTGGAGCCTGCGCACGCGCACGTCTCCGATAGCGCGGGCCGCGGTCGTGGGCCGTATGCCCGCAAGGAACAGGACCTCCGACGCGTAGATATTGCCCACCCCCACCACCACCCTGCCTCCGAGCAGCACCTGCTTGATCGGGGAGCGCGTTGCGCGCAGGCCCTCGCGGAACGCATCGAAAGTGAACCCATCGGACAGCGGCTCCATCCCCAATCCATCGAGCAGCTTGCGCGCGGCGGGCGCATCTTCCGAATCAGCGAAGACCACGGCGCCAAAGCGGCGTGGATCATGCAGGCGCAGCACCCCCTGGCTCGTGGCGAGATCGAAATGGTCGTGCGGTCCCGGCGCCGGCAGCTCGCGCGCAAACCGGAGGCTGCCCGACATGCCGAGGTGCAGGAGCAGCAGTCCACCGGTCAGCTCGAGCAGCAGGTATTTGCCACGGCGGCGCACCTCCAGCACACGCTGCCCCACAAGGCGGCCGGTGCCGCACCCCAGGGGCCAGCGCAGTGGCTTACCCAGCGTAACCCCCACAATGGCAGCGCCCGCGATGCCCTGCGCGAAGCTGCGGCGCGTGACCTCTACTTCAGGTAACTCAGGCATACGGCAGCTTCACAGAAATGGACAAAGGCATGGATTATTATGGGCTGATGGTGCACATTCTCCGCTTCCGGCATCTGGCGTGGGCCGTCGCCCTGGTCGCCGGCCCCTTTGCAGCCTGGGCGCAGCAGCCCTCCCTCCGGCCCCATGCGCCAGCCTCCCACGCCCCCAGAGCCGCGGATGCAGCCCAGTCGAGCGAAGCCCTGAATGCCGAGCTCTTCTACGAGGTGCTGCTGGGCGAACTCACAAACAGCGCCGGAGACCCCGGCACCGGCTACGCACTCATGCTGGAGGCCGCGCGCCGCAGCCACGATGGCGACCTGTACCGCCGCGCCACCGAAATCGCGCTGCAGGCCCGCTCGGGCGAGTCAGCGCTCGCTGCGGCCCGCGCCTGGAAAGCCGCCCTGCCCCAGTCCCGCGAGGCCAACCGCTACATGCTTCAGATCCTCGTCGCGCTCAACCGCATCGGCGAGACGCCAGAGCTGCTGCGCCAGGAGCTGGCCCAGACGCCCCCGCGCTCCAAGGCGGCGGCCCTGCAGGCCATTCCCCAGCTCTATGGCCGTGCGAGCGATAAAGCCCTGGCCGCCACGGTCGTGGAGCAGGCCCTGGCCGACGAGCTGGCCAACCCCGCCCTCGGCCCCTCGGCCTGGACCACGGTGGGCCGCATGCGGCTCGCCGCGGGCGACAAGAGGGGCGCGCTCGCGGCGGCCCGGCGCGCGCAAACGCTCGACCCTGCGAGCGACAGCGCCGCCATGCTGGCACTGGAGCTGACTGAGGAAGGCGTAGCGGAGGCCGACCCCATCGCGGCCCGCTACTTCGAAGGCCAGCCTACGCCCGAAATGCGCATGGCCTATGCACGCACCCTGCTCAACCAGCAGCGCTACCCGGAAGCCTCGGCGCAGCTCGACCTGCTGACCCGGGAGAAGCCCGATCTGGCCGAGGCCTGGCTCGTGCAGGCCACGCTGCAGACGCAGGATGGCCGGCTCGACGAAGCGGAAGCCTCCCTGCAGCGCTTCATGGCCCTGGCTATGAACCTGCCCGATGGCGAAGCGCGCAAGGCCGGACTCACCCAGGCCTACCTGCTGCATGCGCAGGTCGCGGAAAAACGCCAGAAGTACGACGAGGCCGAGGCCTGGCTGGCTCGGATCGACAGCAGCAGCGACCTGTTTGGCGCGCAGGTGCGGCGCGCCTCGCTGCTCGCCCGGCAGGGCCGTCTGGCCCATGCCCGTGCCCTGATCCGCAGCCTGCCCGCGAAAACGCCCGAGGACGAGCGCATGAAGCTCTCCGCCGAAGTACAGGTGCTGCGCGACGCCCAGCAGTACCAGGAAGCCTACGACCTGCAGGGCCGCGTGGTGGCCATGGACCCCGACAACAACGACCTCATCTACGACCAGGCCATGCTGGCCGAGAAGGCCGGCCACTTCAATGCCATGGAACAGCTGCTGCGCAAGATCATCGCGCGCCAGCCCGGCTACCACCACGCCTACAACGCACTGGGCTATTCGCTTGCGGACCGCGGCGTGCGGCTGGGCGAGGCCAAGAGCCTCGTCGAGAAAGCCCTCGAATACGCCCCCGGCGACCCCTTCATCACCGACAGCATGGGTTGGGTGCAGTTCCGCCTGGGCAACCGCGCCGAGGCCCTGCGCCTGCTCGAGCAGGCCTTCCAGAAGCGCCCGGACGCGGAGATCGCCGCCCACCTGGGCGAAGTACTCTGGAGCATGCAGCAGCGCGACTCCGCCCTTGCCGTGTGGCGGCAGGGCCTGCGCCTCAACGCCAACAACGACACCCTGCAGGACACCCTCAAGCGCCTCGGAGCACAGCCTTGAACCGGGCCACGCGTGGCTGGGCGTGGGTCTGCTGCGCCCTGGCGCTGCTGCTGGCCCTCGCAGGGTGCGCCCAGCCGCCCCGCGTGCCCACCGTCCCTGGCGAATGGAGCGGCCGGCTAGCCCTGCAGGTCGAGGGACAGTCTTCGCAGTCCTTCAGCGCCGCCTTCGAGTTGCGCGGCAGCCCCGAGGCGGGCGAACTTATGCTGTACACCCCCCTGGGATCGACCCTGGCCCGCCTGCAGTGGGCCGCGGGCATGGCCCGCCTGGAGCAGGGCAGCGAGACACGGGAGTCGGCCTCGCTCGACGATCTGCTGCAGGATCTCACGGGCAGCCGCCTGCCCGTGGCCGCGCTGTTCGACTGGCTGCAAGGTCGCCCTGCCACCGTCAGCGGTTGGCGCGCCGACCTCAGCGCCGCGCTGGACGGACGCATCACGGCGGAGCGCCTCAACCCGCTGCCCCTGGCGACGCTGCGCATCGCCCTCACCCGCTGACCCACCCACCGCATGCAAGCGCTCTACGACGTGCCCGCGCCGGCCAAACTCAACCTGTTCCTGCACATTACGGGCCGGCGGGCCGACGGCTACCACCTGCTGCAGTCCGTGTTCATGCTCGTGGACTGGTGCGATACGCTGCACTTCGAGCGCCGCGCCGACGGCGGGGTTTCGCGCGAAGACCTGGGCGGCGGCCCGCCCCTGCCCGCCGAAGACCTCATCGTGCGCGCGGCGCGTGCGCTGCAGGCGGCCACAGGCTGCCGCGAGGGTGCGCACATCGGAATAGCCAAGAGCATCCCGGCCCAGGCCGGCATGGGCGGCGGCTCCTCTGATGCGGCGAGCACCCTGCTCGCACTGAACCGTCTTTGGAACCTGGGACTGAGCCAAGCACAGTTGCAGACCATCGGACTCTCGCTCGGCGCCGACATTCCGTTTTTTTTGTGCGGCCGCAGCGCCTGGGTCGAGGGAATTGGTGACATAATTCGCCCGCTTGAGAAATCGCACCAGCTGCCGCCGGCACGGTTCCTTGTAGTGAAGCCCTCCGCGGGCCTGGATACGAAAACAATTTTTTCGTCACCAGCTCTGAAACGCGATTCAGATAGTGCTACAATCTCAGGCTTTGCTGCAAAGCACTATGACTTCGGTCAAAACGACTTGCAGCCTGTCGCTGAGGCCCTGTGCCCCGAAGTGACGCAAGCCATAGCCTGGCTCGCATCCCAGGGCTTGAGAGGCCGCATGACAGGCTCTGGTAGTGCAGTGTTTGCGCAAATGCCGCATGCGGTGGACTTGGGTAGCGCGAACGGCGCTTGGCAGGTCAAAGCATGCGATAATTTGAAGTTGCATCCTCTGGCAGGATGGGCGTCAAATTGAAAGTTTCGGTGGGTTGCCCCGTATGTGGCAGCCAACCTGTGTAGGGGAGTCGCCAAGCTGGTTAAGGCACCGGATTTTGATTCCGGCATGCAAAGGTTCGAATCCTTTCTCCCCTGCCAAATTCCTGTGCGCCAAGTACCGTGCGCATAGGCATCGCGGCAACATCTAACGGCTGAGACGCTCCATGCAAGCCAACCACCCCGACTTCCTGGTTTTCACCGGCAATGCCAATCCTGGCATGGCGGCGGAGATCGCCAAGCACCTCGGAACCACCCTGGGTGCGGCCGATGTGGGACGCTTTTCCGACGGTGAAGTCACCGTGGAGATCAAGCAGAACGTCCGCGCGCGCGACGTGTTCGTCGTGCAGTCCACCTGTGCGCCGACCAACGAGAACCTCATGGAATTGCTGATCATGGTGGACGCGCTCAAGCGCGCCTCCGCCGAACGCATCAGCGCCGTGATCCCCTACTTCGGCTACGCCCGCCAGGACCGCCGCCCGCGCTCCACGCGCGTGCCGATCTCGGCCAAGGTGGTGGCCAATATGCTCCAGGCCGTGGGCGTGGCGCGCGTGCTGACCATGGACCTGCACGCCGACCAGATCCAGGGCTTCTTCGACATTCCCGTCGACAACATCTACGCCTCGCCCGTGCTGCTGGGCGACCTGCGCCAAAAGAACTACGAAGACCTGATCGTGGTCAGCCCCGACGTGGGCGGTGTGGTGCGTGCGCGCGCCCTGGCCAAGCAGCTCGGCTGCGACCTGGCCATCATCGACAAGCGCCGCCCCAAGGCCAACGTGTCCGAGGTGATGCACGTGATCGGTGAAATCGAAGGCCGCAACTGCGTGATCATGGACGACATGATCGACACCGCCGGTACGCTCGTGAAGGCAGCCGAGGTGCTCAAGGAGCGCGGCGCCAAGAAGGTCTACGCCTACTGCACGCACCCGATCTTCTCGGGTCCGGCCATCGGCCGCATCGCCCAGGGCACGGCCCTGGACGAGGTCGTGGTTACCAACACGATTCCGCTTTCGGATGCCGCCAAGGGCTGCGACAAGATCCGCCAACTGTCCGTGGCGCCACTGATCGCGGAGACGATCCAGCGCATCGCCAAGGGCGATTCGGTTATGAGTTTGTTCTCGGAGTAAACACCGGGAACTTCGCCAGTGGGCCGGATGACCGGCCCTTTTTCAATCGGGGCCAGGCTGGTCGCGGCCGGCCCTTTCAGGAGTATGACCATGAACTTCGTCGCTTTCGAGCGCGCCAAGCAGGGTACGGGTGCGAGCCGCCGTCTGCGCAACAACGGCAAGACCCCCGGCATCGTGTACGGCGGCGCCGCTGAACCCCAACAAATCGAGGTGGACCACAACGCCCTGTGGCACGCCCTGAAGAAGGAAGCCTTCCACTCCAGCGTGCTGGACATGGAACTGGCCGGCAAGACCACCAAGGTGCTGCTGCGCGACGTGCAGTACCA
>JASLFM010000283.1 GCA_030150585.1 Acidovorax sp. | reverse complement strand
GTGTACAGGTGCTGCTCGCCCTCGCGCCCCGCGGCGCGAAAGCGCGTGCACAGGCCGTTGAAGTAGCGCTCGCCGCCACCCGATGTCTCGAGCTTGAGCGTGATGGGCTTGCCCAGCATGGCCTTGGCGCTGAGGCCGCTGTCGCGGCCGTGCAGCAGGACTTCGTACTCGAACAGGCTGGACAGGGCCTCGGTTCCCGTCATCTGCCGGAACCACAGGGCATCCCCGAGGGGGGTGACGGCATCGACTAGGCGTTCCATGGCGGGGCCTTCCGGATGGTCTGGGCGCCTCAGGCGGCACTGAACCGGTAGCTGAAGTCGCCGTTCTCCACCGCGAGCGCGACGTCGCCGAAGGCCTCGCCCGCCAGGCTGCGGTGCAGGTACTCCTCTGCCAGGCGCGGCAGCACGGTGTTGGTGAGGATGGCGTCGATCATGCGGCCGCCGCTCTCCACTTCGTGGCAGCGCGACGCGATGAGCCGCACCACGTCGTCTGTGTAGCTGAAGCGGGCCTGGTGGTTCTCGGCCAGGCGGCGCTCGATGCGGCGCAACTGCAGCCGGATGATGTTGCCGAGCATCTCGTCGCTCAGCGGGTAGTAGGGGATGACCTGCAGGCGCCCGAGCAGCGCGGCCGGAAAAACCTTGAGCAGCGGATCGCGCAGCGCCTTGGCGATCTCGTCGGGACCGGCCACGAGTTCGGGGTCGCGCGTGAGATTCATCACGAGGTCGCTGCCCACATTGCTCGTGAGGATGATGACCGTGTTCTTGAAGTCGATGAGCCGGCCCTCGCCGTCTTCCATGACGCCCTTGTCGAACACCTGGAAGAAGATCTCGTGCACATCGCTGTGGGCCTTTTCCACCTCGTCGAGCAGCACCACGCTGTAGGGCTTGCGCCGCACGGCCTCGGTGAGCACGCCGCCCTCGCCATAGCCCACGTAGCCGGGCGGCGCGCCCTTGAGCGTGGAGACGGTGTGCGCCTCCTGGAATTCGCTCATGTTGATGGTGATGAGGTTCTGCTCGCCGCCGTACAGCGCTTCGGCCAGCGTGAGCGCGGTCTCGGTCTTGCCCACGCCCGAGGGGCCCACGAGCAGGAACACGCCCACGGGCTTGCTCGGATTGTCGAGCCGCGCACGCGCCGTCTGGATGCGGCGGGCGATGAGGTCCAGGCCATGGCGCTGACCGATCACGCGCTGGTTCAGCGTGTCGGCGATGCGCAGGATGGCCTCGAGCTCGTTCTTGACCATGCGGCCCACGGGAATGCCCGTCCAGTCGGCCACCACGGAGGCCACAGCCTGCGCGTCCACGGCGGGCAGGATCAGGGGCTGCTCTCCCTGGGCCTCGGCCAGGGCCGCCTGCAGGGCGGCGAGTTCGGCCAGCAGCGCATCGCGGTCCGGGTCGTCGCCCGCTGCGGCGGACTCGATGCGGCCGTCGCCCTGATTGCGCAGGCGTTCGCGCAACGCGAGCACCTGGGCCACGAGGCCTTTCTCGCGCTCCCAGCGCAGGGCCACGGCATCGAGCACGGCCTGGGCCTCCGAGCGCCGGGCCTGCACGTCGGCCAGACGCTGGCCCACGGGCACGCCCATGGCCGCCTCGCGCTCGATGATGCCTTGTTCGACCTCCAGGGTTTCGATGAGGCGCTGCGCGTTCTCGACCTCGGGAGGCGTCGCGTGCTGACTCACGGCCACGCGCGCGCAGCTCGTGTCGAGCAGGCTCACGGCCTTGTCGGGCAACTGGCGCGCGGGGATGTAGCGGTGCGAGAGGCTCACCGCAGCCGCGATGGCCTCGTCGAGCAACAGCACCTTGTGGTGCTTTTCGAGCACCGAGGCCACGCCGCGCAGCATGGCCACGGCCTGGGCTTCGCCGGGCTCCGGCACCTGCACGACCTGGAAGCGGCGCGTGAGCGCGGGGTCTTTTTCGATGTACTTCTTGTACTCGGCCCAGGTAGTGGCCCCGATGGTGCGCAGCGTGCCGCGTGCCAGCGCCGGCTTGAGCAGGTTGGCCGCGTCGCCCGTGCCCACCTGGCCGCCCGCGCCCACGAGGGTGTGGACCTCGTCGACGAACAGGATCACGGGCTTGGGGCTGGCCTGCACCTCGTCGATGACCTGGCGCAGCCGCTGCTCGAACTCGCCCTTCATGCTCGCGCCAGCCTGCAGCAGCCCGATGTCGAGCGACAGCAGGCTGACCTCGCGCAGCTGCGGCGGCACGTCGCCACGGGCCAGCCGCAGCGCGAAGCCCTCGACCACGGCGGTCTTGCCCACACCGGCCTCGCCCGTGAGCAAGGGGTTGTTCTGGCGCCGGCGCATGAGGATGTCGACGATCTGGCGGATTTCCTCGTCGCGCCCGGTCACGGGGTCGATTTCGCCGTTGCGGGCTTTCTCGGTCAGGTCCACGGCGTATTTCCTGAGGGCCTCCTGCTTGCCCAGCGCCGCGGGCGCCATGGCGCCGCTGGCCTCGCCGGGCGCGGCGCTGGCAAGGCCGCTGCCGTCGCTCGCGGCCAGGCTGTCCTCGGGCGAGCCCTTGACGATGCCGGGCAATTGGTCACTCAGCGCATCGATGCCGAGCTTTTCGAACTCGCGCGAAATGCCGTACAGCAGGTTGCGCAGGCCCGTGGTCTTGACCAGGCCCACGAGCAGGTAGCCGCCGCGCACCTGGCTGTCGCCATATTTCAGCGTGCCGTAGACCCAGGCGCGCTCCACGGCGTTCTCGATGTGCTCGGACAGGTCGGAGATGGCCGTGGCGCCGCGCGGCAGCCGGTCCAGCGCGCGCGTGAGGTCGGCGGCGAGCTTGGCCGCATCCACCTCGAAGTGCCGCACGATGCGGTGCAGATCGCTGTCGTTGCCGCTCAGGATCTGGTGCAGCCAGTGCACAAGCTCCACGTAGGGGTTGCCGCGCAGTTTGCAGAAGACGGTGGCGCCCTCGATGGACTGGTAGAGCAGGGGGTTGAGTTTGCCGAACAATGCGGCGCGGCTGATTTCAGACACGGCAGTCCTCCTTGGCAGGCGCCGGCGGCGCGGCCAGCGGGCCCGCGCTCAGCCGCTCGGGATCGAGCAGCACATCGTCGGCATCGTGCGGATGGCCTCCCTGGGACCGGCCCAGCCAGGTGGTCCAGCCGAGCTGGCCCTGGCGGCCCAGGCGGGTGGGCGGGACATCGGACCGGCGCAGCACCAGGCGCAGGTCCCATGCGAGTTCCACGCCCAGGTAGTTGCGCACCCAGTCGCGCACTTCGAAAAAGCGGCCGCGCCCGGGCAGATGGCGTTCGAATTCGGCCAGCGGCAGCGGGCCGATGCGCAGGCGGAAGCGGTGCTGCACGTCGGGCACGCGCTCGCCCAGCACTGCGCCCTGACCCAGGCAGGATGCGGCAGGCCCCAGGCCCAGCCCGCCGGCCTGCTGCGCGCCGATGAGCTGCGTGCGATCGCCCGGGCCCAGCGCCAGCCACTGGGGCTGGTACTCCTGCAACTGCACGGGCGCGTGCAGCCAGTCGCCCAGGGCCTGGCAGAGCCCAGCCGGATTGCGCTGGGGGCGCGCCAGGTGGCCGCTGTGGTGCAGCTTGGCATGGTCGGGCACGGCGTCGCGGCGGCGTACGCTGCTTTGCCCCAGGCCGATGAGGCTGCCCACGTGGCGCGAGAACGCATCGCGGTCGGGCCGGTCCAGGCTGGTTACGGCCTGGCAGTCCGCCCAGGCGCGGTAGAACAGCAGGATCATGCGGTGCTGGAAGACGTCGCAAAAACGTGCCAGGGTTTCGTCCTTGGCATGGAGCAGGCGCTCCTGCGCGTACTCGGTCAGGTGCGTGGGCAGGGCGCCGTGTGGCCCGAACAGGCCGAAGTGGTACACCGCCAGCCGCCCCAGCCCATGGGTCGCCGTGCCGGCCTGGTAGCTGTGCAGCGCGGCAGGCGCGAAGGCCAGCGAGGGCTGCTGCGTGAGGCGCAGCGGCTCGTCGCGCGGGTGCGGGGCCCGGCCCAGCGGCGCGGCGCCGGGGCCGCGCGCATCGACGAGGCGCAGGACGTTGTAGAAGTCGAAGCCCGTCGCGTCCTGCGCCAGCGCGGCGAACAGCACGTCCAGGCGGGCGTCGGGTGCGGCAGTGGCGGGCGCGGTCATGCCGAGGGCCTCCGCCCGATGCGGGGCGCCCATTGCGCGATGGTGCCGCGCTGGGTGCTGCGCAAGCCGAATTCGGTGAATGCGTTGATGCCCACGTGGCGGGCGAAGAACTGCTCCAGCACCGCGCCCAGGGCCCAGGGGCTCTGGCCGGCGAGCGGCACTTCGTCGAGCAGCAGATCCAGCTGCACGCCGCGCCCGAACACGATGGGGCCGCGCCCCGGCACGCGGCGGTTGATGGCCTGCACGCGCAGTTGCTGCACGGCTTCAATCTGGGCCTGCGCGCCTGCCGTGCCCAGCCTTGCGTACAGGCCCAGCAGTTCGCGCAGTGCTGCGGCGCCTTGCTCGGGGTCGAGGTCGGTGAGCGTGAGGTAGTTGAGGTTGAGGTGCGAGATCAGGCGCCAGGTGATCTCGCGCTCGGCCAGCGACGGCACGGGGCGGCTGGGGCCGGCCACGAAGCGGATGCTGTCCACGGGGGCCGAGCTCAGCAGTGTGAGGTCCGTGTCGCCCGTGCCCACGGGGGTCAACAGGGGCAGGTCGCGGTTGGTGCACAGCGCGTCCACGGTGATGTGGCGGATCTCGGCGGGATAGGGCGCATCCTGCGCATCGACCAGCGAAAGGAAACACTCGCTGCCCACATAGCCGGTGCGCGGACCGTGCCGGCGGGCATGGTCCGACAGCATGCGCGGCTCGCGCCGTACCGAGAAATAGGCGCCCGCGCCGTGGCGCTCGGGCGCGGCGGCGCCGTAGAACGGCTGGAAGGGCTGGGGGCCGTCGCTGTCGCTGCGGTGGCCCAGCACGCGCTCGATGCTGTGCACCTCGAAGTCGAGCGGGCGGCCCCGGTCGATCACGACGTGGTGCTCGAAGCGGTTGGCGGTGACCGGGATGCGGTCGGAGCTGCGCGCGAACAGGTTCACCACGGGGGTGCAGTGCAGCAGGAAGTTGGCCGTGCCAACCATGGGCTCAAGCGCGGGCATGGCGCTCTTGAGCAATAGCACGAGCTCGAAGCGTTGGCCGGGGATCTGCGGCAGGGCGCGCTGCAGTCCCTGGACAGAGAAAAACTGGTAACGCTCGGGAAAGGCGAAGTACTCGTGCAGCAGCCGGTAGCCGTCGAAGCCGCGCGCCGGTGTGGTGAGCAAGGCCTGCTCGGCCTCGAAGCCCTCGGGCTGGACGTTGCCTGGCGGCAGCGGCACCAGCGGCGCTCCCGGTGTGTCACCGCCGCGCACGAGGACGCCCAGGCACTGGGTGTGGATCAGCTCCTGCAGCCGCGAGGCGATGTCGCCCGTGCCGGTCACGAAGAGCGGCAGCCGGTCGAGCTTGAGTGCGGCCACCGCGATTTGGGCCGTGGTCTCGAACTGCAGGCGCAGCGCGCCGCGCACGGGCGCGCCCCAGCGCAAGCCGGCCACGGGCAGGTCGGGAGGTGCGGCTGTGAGCCGGGCCTGCACCAGGCGAAGGGGCCAGAGGCTGAGCGCGTGCGCCGTGCGGAATTCGCAGGCCGTCTGCTCGTGCGCGGGCAGGCGGGCGCGCAGGCGGGCATGGCGCGGCAGCAGGTAGCCCTCGGGCGATCCGCCTTGCGATGCCGAGGGCTCGACGCTCACCACGCCCATGGCCGGCGTGGGCGCGAGGTAGCCGGGATAGACGAGGTCCAGCAGGCGCTGCGAGAAGCGGGGGAATTCGGCATCCATCTTGAGCTGGATGCGCGCCGACATGAAGGCGAAACCCTCCAGCAGGCGCTCGACGTAGGGGTCGGCCACTTCGGTGCCGCGCATGCCCAGGCGTGCCGCCACCTTGGGGAATTGCTGCGCGAACTCGCTGCCCTGCTCGCGCACGTAGGCCAGCTCGCGGTTGTAGTAGTCGAGCAGGCGCGGGTCCATGTCATGCTCCCGTTCCGGGGGCGATCTGGTCGGTGAGCCGGATGTGGCCCGTTTCCAGGTCCAGCTCGGAGCGCAGCAGCAGCTCTTGCGGGAAGGGCATGGACCACAGCTCGCCCCGGATCTCGAAATGCAGCAGGTTGTGGTGGCCCAGCGGGTCGCCCGGGGCCACGGCACGCACGTTCAGGGTGCCGGGCAGGATGCGGGGCTCGAACGCCTGGATGGCCGCATGGATCTGCCGCTCGATGTCACGCCAGTCCACTCCTGAGAAGTGCTTTCCCGACAGGACGGGGATGCCGTAGTTGATCACCGAGCGCTGGACCTCGGGGTAGCCGTCGAGCTGGCCGTCGGTGTGGTGCGCCGTGGTGTTGAGCAGCCAGGCGAGGTCGCGCAGCACCATGCGTTTGAGCTGGACCTTGGACACCACGGCGTGCTGCGCAGGCTCCTGGTGGCTTTCCGGGTCGTCGTCGGTGAGCCGGTCGAGCAGAGCAGGCTGCAGGCGGTCGGCTTCACGGCGCGGTGCCGTATCAGAGACAGCCGGCGGGGTGGTGGGGTCTTGCATTGCCGGGCTCCTTGCTCAATCGGCTGCCCAGGCGATCTTGCGGGTGTCCAGCATGGGGTGCTCGCCCTGGTCGCTGATCCACATGCGCTGGCCCAGGCCGGCCCACATCTCGGGGCCGAGCGCGTTCCAGTCGGTGAGTTTGCATTGGCGCAATTGGTCGGCCTGCGGGTGGGCGGCCAGCAGCGTGCTCTCGGGGTAGCGGCTTGGCATGAGCGCGGGCAGGCGGCCCCCGTGGATGAGCACGACGTCGACGGGTGTCCAGACGAGGTCCCGCAGGTCGGCCGGCGCCTGCATCTCGATCGCCTGGCAGGCCTGCATGGGCAGCCAGAAATACTGGGCGTTGGCCACCACTTCCAAGACAGGACCCAGCCGCGAATCCGCATCGAGCAGGCCCTCGCAGTCCTGGCCGTCCAGGCGGCAGGGCGGCGCGCCGGCCTGTTCGAGCGCCTGGGCGCGCAGGCTGGCCGCGGCGTCGGCATGCCCATCCCCGTCAAGCCGCAGGGCTTCGAGCAAGGGCCCGATCCAGGCAGGCGGCTCACCGAGGATGGCGGGCCGCCCGCGGCCCGCGAACACCTCGGCACGCAGCTTCTCGCAGCGGATGGCTTCGCGGTAGGTCTGTGCCATGGGCAGGGCCTTGGCGTCGAGCTGGGCGCACAGCTGCAACTGGGCCAGCGCGCGCTGCCATTGGCCCATCACGCACAGCAATTGGAACAGGTGCACGCGCAGGCGCGCCGAGCTGGCCTCCTGCCGCACCTGGGCCTGGAGGGCCTGCAACTGTTCGTCGAGCGTGGCCATGGCGCTTGCCCTGCGGGTGAATGGGAATCAGGCTTTCTGATTCTTCTTGACGTCCCACTCGGCATTGCTCGACGAGCCCTTGCCGCCGTCCTTGTTCTGCTCCCAGTATTCGGTTTTGATCTTGGCGAATGCCAGGCCGATCGACACGATGGGCATCGCGTTCTGCGAGCCGGAAAACTGCACGCTGGTGACCAGCACGTCGGTCAGCGTGACTTCGAGGTAGACCCAGCCCTTGCCGTCGCCGCCCATCTTGGTGGCATGCAGCTTCGCGGTGCCGTAGTGTTTGCTGCTGGCGCAGCCTGCCATCAGGGTGGGGATGGCTTTCTCCAGCAGGCAGGTGATTTGTATGTCCGAATACTGCACGGTGCCTACCCCGCCGCCGCCGCCGTAGCCAATGCTTTGGGTGTTGTGTAGCCCCTCGCTGTAGCTCATGACGTCGATCCACCCCGTGTGACCCTGCTCGGCGCATTCTCCGGGGACTCCATCGATCTGCAAAAACAGGTTTCCAGCCATGATTCACTCCTTGTCGAGATGACTGACTCCAGGCCGTCCCGCGCCCGCGGGGCGGCACTCGCTTGCTGCGGGCTACGCGGCCTTGGCGGAGGGCAGCTTGGATACCAGGCGCAAGGACACGGTGAGGCCCTCGAGCTGGTAGTGCGGGCGTAGGAAGAACTTGGACGTGTAGTAGCCGGGGTTGCCCTCCACTTCCTCCACCACCACCTCGGCGGCGGCCAGCGGCTTGCGCGCCTTGGTCTCCTGCGTGGAGTTGGCGGGGTCGCCGTCCACGTAGTTCATGATCCATTCGTTGAGCCACTTCTGCATGTCGCTGCGCTCGCGGAAGGAACCGATCTTGTCGCGCACGATGCACTTGAGGTAGTGCGCGAAGCGCGAGCACGCGAACATGTAGGGCAGGCGCGCGGCCAGGTTGGCGTTGGCGGTGGCGTCGGGGTCGTAGTACTCGGCCGGCTTGTTGAGCGACTGGGCGCCGATGAACACCGCCAGGTCGGTGTTCTTGCGGTGCACCAGGGGCATGAAGCCGTTCTTGGCGAGTTCGGCCTCACGCCGGTCGCTGATCGCGATCTCGGTAGGGCACTTAAGGTCCAGGCCACCGTCGTCGGAAGGGAACGCATGGGCCGGCAGATCATAGACGGCGCCGCCCGACTCCACACCGCGGATCGACGTGCACCAGCCAAACTCCTTGAACGAGCGGTTGATGTTGGCAGCCATCGCGAACGCCGAGTTGGACCAGCAGTACTTGGCGTGGCTGCCCCCCTCGGTGTCTTCCTCGAAGTCGAATTCGTCGACCGGGTTGGTCTTGGCACCATAGGGCATGCGTGCGAGGTAGCGCGGCATGGCCAGGCCCACGTACTTGGAGTCGTCGGCCTCGCGCAGCGAGCGCCAGGCCGTGTACTCGTTGGTGCCGAAGATCTTGGTCAGGTCTCGCGGGTTGGACAGCTCCTGCCAGGTGCTCATCTGCATGATGGTGGGCGATGCTCCCGCGATGAAGGGGGCGTGCGCCGCGGCGGCCACGCGCGCCATCTCGCCCAGCAGTTCCACGTCGGGGGCACTGTGGTCGAAGAAGTAGTCGCCCACCACACAGCCATAGGGTTCGCCGCCAAACTGGCCGTATTCCTCCTCGTAGAGCTTCTTGAAGATCGGGCTCTGGTCCCAGCCCGCGCCTTTGTAGCGGCGCATGGTCTTGCGCAGATCATTCTTGGAGATGTTGAGTACGCGGATCTTCAGCATCTCGTCGGGGTCCGAGTTGTCGATCAGGTACTTGAGCCCGCGCCATGTGCCTTCGAGGCGCTGGAAGTCCTCGTGGTGGATGATCAGATTGAGCTGTTCGGAGAGCTTGCGGTCGATCTCGGAGATCAGGCCCTCGATGGTCTGGTAGGCATCGGCGGAGATCGTCCTGGCATGCGTGAGTGCCTGCTGGGCCAGGGTCTGCACCGCCGTTTCGATGGCGCTGCGGGCCTCGTCGGTCTTGGGCTTGAACTCCTTGCTTAGCAGCGATGCGAATTCGCTGCCCTGGAATTGCACTTGCGCCAGCGGCGATGCGGTGGTCTGGGTATCGGCGGCCATGGTCGGTCCTCCTCGCGTGGGCCGTTCAGGCCGGGTTTCCATCCTGGGGCTTGGGGGTGGACGAGAGCGCATTCAGCAGCGTCGGGTCCTGGAGCACCTTGGCCAGCAGTTCCTCCGCTCCCGATTTGCCGTCCATGTAGGACAGCAGGTTGTGCAACTGCGTGCGCGCTTCGAGCAACTGGTTGAGCGCACCTACCTTGCGCGCCACCGCGGCGGGCGAGAAGTCGTCGAGGCTCTCGAAGCTCACGTCCACCGCAAGGTAGCCGTCGCCGCCCAGCGTATTCGGCACCTGGAAGGCCACGCGCGGCTGGATGGCCTTCATGCGCGCGTCGAAGTTGTCGAGGTCGATTTCGGTGAACTTGCGGTCGGCGATGTCGGGCAGCGCCACCTCGGACTTGCCCGACAGCTCGGCCATCACGCCCATCACAAAGGGGATCTGCACCTTCTTTTCGGAGCCGTAGACCTCCACGTCGTACTCGATCTGCACCCGTGGCGCCCGGTTCTTGGCTATCCATTTCTGGCCGCTTTTCTTGGTCGACATGGTGAATTCCTTTCGTCGTGAATGAAAAGGCTGCGGATGGGATGAGCGGTGTCGTGGGTTCGGTGTTTTTCAGGAGGAGCCGGGCGCCGATGTGCTGCCCGCGATCATTTCGAGGTGCGAGACGGCATCGGGGGCCAGGTCGCGCATGATGTCCATGAAGCTCTTGTCGAGCATGCTTTCGGCGCGCCGCACGAACAGCGCCGCCGGGTTGCTGGGCTCGTGGCGCTGCAGGTAATCGTCAATGCGGCGCAGTGCCTGGCGCACATCCTCGCGCGAGCGGATTTCGCCAGGTACGGCGGCGCGCGGCGCCCAAGCACTGCCCTCGTACCCTTCGGCGGAAGGCGCCTCTGCGTTCACGCCAGCAGGGGCCTCGGCTGGATGGACGCGCAGCACCATGCTGTGGGCACCTTGCACCAGGGCGTGCAGCACGGACCAGTCGGGTCTGTCCGCACCCAATTGCTCGCCCAGGTGCTGCTGCAGGGCGGCCAGGGTGGTGCGGGCGCTTTCGAATGCCTCGGCGCCCGCAGAGCCGGCGAACCCGTCGCCCAAGGCTGACAGCGCCTGGGATTCGGTATAGCGGGCCGCGCCGTCGTGGCTGTTGATCTGCTCGAGGTCGCGCAGGGTGATGGGCAGGGGGCGGCTCAGCAGCTCGGCATTGCGCAAGGCCCTCAGCAGCCCGGCGCCGCCAAGCTCGGCCAGAGCGCTCGCGCGCATGAAAGGGTCGTGCTCGCCATCGGCATCCATGCGAGGGTGGACGGCTTCCCAGTAACGGGTGCACAGCAGATGCACCAATTGCAAGCCGGCCGCGAAGCCCGCCACGCCGTGCAGAGCGGTCGCTGCCATGGTGAGTTGCGCAGCCACGCGCAGATCCTTGGTGCGGCCGAGCAGGTCCCGGGCCATCTGGTCCACGGCGCGCCAGTCGGGGTCCACGGCGGGAATGATGGTGTCGCCGAACTGCTGTTCGGGCTTGCCCTGGGCGGCAAGCATCAGCGCGAGGAAATCGCCGTCGTATTCGCAATCGGGCCCGCAGGGCGCCGGCGAATCGACTGGTTCCGCAAAGCCGCTGAGATCAATCACCGCTGCGCCCCCGCTTCAGCCCGGCCGCACGGACACCGGAAGAGGTACCGAGGCGCGGCGGGCGTAACAACTATATGCCTATCTGGCAGAGGTTTACAAGCAGGCAACAAGCACGCATGATCTTGACCAGCGTGCGCCCCTTGTGGGCCGCGCCGGTCCCCTCGGGGCAATCCGCATCGGGCGAGGTTCGGTCATGCAGTTCAGTCGCTTCGTGAACGCTTGGGTTGGAACGTGCGCAAGCCTGCTTGTGGGGCCGGTGCTTTTCCTGGGTTCTACCCAGGTTGCAGAGGCTGCGGAAGCCCGGGATCTCAAGTCCGGCTGCCAACTGCTCGGCCTTCCTCCCCTGGACCAGCTGACGGTTTCGTGGAGCGGGGAGTGCAGCGACGGCCGCGCACAGGGCGTGGGCAATGTCTATGGTTTCAGCGCAGGCGAGTTGCGCTACATCCTGCGGGCGCGCTTTGCCGACGGCCAGCTGGTGCGCACCGAGCAGCACGAAGATTGCCGCGTCGCCAGCAGCGATTGCCAAAGCCAGGTAGCCCCCGCGATCGTGCAACTGCATGCCCCAACGGTGCGGCGGCCGGAGGTGGTGCAAGTCGTTACAACTGCAACCGCCGCTGCCCCACCGCCGTCCACCGCCCCGGGGGTGAGCCGGGAAATCCGTGCCTCCAATGCGGTGTACCGCGGCGATTTCACCAATGGCCCTGGGGGCGTGATTTCGGGCACCGGGGTGGTGGAATACCACGACGGCCAGCGCTACGAGGGGCGCCTGGAGAACGGCCAGAAGGTCGGACGGGGGACGTTCACCTGGACCAATGGGCAGTCTTACTCCGGCGACTGGCGCGATGGCCTGCCCGACGGGCAGGGCGAGTGGTTGCTGGTTGGGGGTGACCGTTACGTAGGCGAACTGCGCCGCGGCAGGCGTGAAGGCCAAGGCACCATGTATTTCGCCAATCAGTCCGTGTACTCGGGTGGGTGGAGTGCCGACCTGCCTGCGGGCCGTGGCTCGCTGCGCTCTGCCAATGGCGACGTATACGAAGGCGCATTCGCCGCGGGGGAGCGCACCGGCCAGGGCACCTGGACCAACCGCGAGGGCGACCGGTACAGCGGAGACTGGGCCCACAACAAGCGCTCGGGCCACGGCATTGCCGAATGGAAGAGCGGCCTGCGCTATGAGGGCGAGTGGCAGGACGACCGGCGCCAGGGCCAGGGCAGCATTCGCTTCCCGGACGGCAGCACCTATGTGGGCTCCTGGGTGAACGACCAGGCGACGGGCGAAGGGCGCATCGGCTTTCCCTCGGGAGACACCTACGTGGGCGAGGTGCGCGACGGAGTGCCCCACGGCAAGGGTATCTACCGCTGGGGTTCGGGCGACCAGTTCGTAGGGCTGTTTGAGGCGGGCAAGCCCACATCGCAGGGCTCCATGTCGTTCCAGACCGATAGCGCGCCGAGCCGCTCCGCCGCGCCTGCCGCCAGCGAGGCCGAGTCCGCTGCGGCGCCGCCGCCGGGCGCACCCGCGGCTTCGCGCGCAACGCTGTGCTCCAAGGCCTACAACGCCGCGCGTACGGTGCAGGCCCTGCGCCGCTTCATGGAAAGCTACCCCGAAGATGAATGCGCACGCCACAGCTTGGCCAAGCAGAAGATTGCGGCCCTGGAGGCCGCGGAGCGCAAGCAGGCCAAGGACCTTGACGATCGCGCGGAACAGGCCAGGGCGCTGATCGGCGGTCTGGTGGCCTACCGGCAGGATTTTCCATACTGCGTGAGCGGAACGGGGCCGGGTTGCCAGCGCGTCGTCTACCAGTTCGAGGTCAAGGGCCGCATCAAGGACGTGAACCTCGCGCGAGAGGGGGTGCAGGTCCAGGTGACGGACATCGCTTTGACGGGCGCCGACAAGGGCGCCGCTGATGCGTTGGTCAGCGAAGGCCGGGCCGCTGCGACCACGGCCTTTCGCTCGCGCATGGTGGGCAGTACCCAGTTCAAGGGCAAGGCGGAGGTCGGCCTGTCGTTCTAGCGCAGGCGCAGGCCCTGGGGGTGATTGGGAAAACGACAAGCAAAAGGGTGCGACGTGGCTGATTCATCATCGTCTTCGCTGCTGGCAAGCCATGCCAACTGCCTGCCGGTTGGCACGGTGGTGTCGGACTTCGAGATCGTGGGGCTGGTCGGCGAGGGCGGGTTCGGCATCGTCTACCTCGCGCGCGACAACTCGCTGGACCGCACGGTTGCGCTCAAGGAGTTCATGCCCGCGGCCTTCGCGGGGCGGGTCGACGGCGTCCGCGTCGCGGTGAGGGCGGCCAACCACCGCGCCACGTTCGATGCGGGGCTGCAGAGCTTCATCAAGGAAGCCAAGCTGCTCGCCAAGTTTGCCCACCCGGCCCTGGTCGAGGTTTACCGTTTCTGGGAGGCCAATGGCACGGCCTACATGGCCATGCGCTACTACGCGGGCGAGACGCTGCGCCAGCGGCTGCAGGGCATGCCACAGGGCTTCGACGAGGAGGCCATCGCGCAGATCATGGCGCCCATCTTCGATGCGATCGAGATGCTGCACCGCGAGCAGGTGTTCCACCGCGACATCGCGCCTGACAACATCATGCTCGGCGAGAACGACCGCCCGGTGCTGCTCGACTTCGGTTCGGCGCGCCGCATCATCGGGGACGGCACGCAGGCGCTCACCACGGTGCTCAAGCCGGGCTACGCGCCCATCGAGCAGTACGTGGATGACGGCACCCTCAAGCAGGGCGCCTGGACCGACGTCTATGCCCTGGGTGGCGTGCTCTACCACATGGCCACGGGCAAAGCGCCCGTGCAGGCCGTCTCGCGCCTGATCACCGATCCCCTGCCCAAGATCAGCGAGGTGACGGGCGGCGCGTTCTCCGAGCGCTTCTCCGACGCCGTGGCGCGCGCCATGGCCATGCGCGTCGAGGATCGCGCGCAGAGCGTGCGGGAGCTGCGCGACCTGCTTGGCTGGACGGTGGCGCCGTCCCTCACGATCACGCTGCCCAAGGCTCCCAAGCCCCTGCCCGCCGTGGGCGAGCCCACAGCACCTGCTGCCGCCACGGTGCCCACAACTGCGCCTGTACCTGCACCTGCACCTGCGCCGGCGGTGACGGCTGCTGCGGTGCAAGCAGCGGTCCCCGAGCACGAGCCGGCGCTGCAGGCCGACGCCGATCCCTCTCCCTACCGGCCGCAGGCCGAGGCGGCGCCCTTGAACTGGCGCGTGGCCACGGCGATCGGGGTCCTGGTGCTGGGATTGGGCGGTGCGCTAGCGTGGTACCAGTCGGGCAAACCAGATGCGCCCGTCGCGGCGGCCAGCCCGCCGCCCGCAGCACCCGCGGACCCGCCAGCAGCGCCCGCACCCACGGCCCCTGCCGCGCCCGCGGCGCCTGTCGAAACCGCGGCGGCCACAGCACCTGCGGCAGAGGCCCCGCCTGCGGTGGCGCGCACGGGGGTGCTCAACCTGTCCATCGCGCCATGGGGCTCGGTGGCGATCGACGGTGTGACGCGCGGTATCTCCAGCGCCACACAGATGCGCCGCCTCGAATTACCGGAGGGGCCGCACGAAATCGAGATCGCCAAGCCCAATGCGCCTCCGCTCAAGAAGACTATCCAGATCTCGGCCGATGCGCCGGTCTCGGTGAGCCATACCTTCAAGTAGCAGCGGCGGGCCATTCCATCGTCCTCTCCTCACCCCGAAAGCCATGAGCACAGCATCACCTGCTTCCACCGCTTCCCAGGCCCTGCCCACGGGGAGCCGACTGGGCGAATTCGAGATCACCGGCGTGGTCGGTGAAGGAGGGTTCGGTATCGTCTACAGCGCCCACGACACATCGCTGGACCGCATCGTGGCGATCAAGGAGTACCTGCCGTCGGCCTTCGCGCAGCGCGCGCCCGACGGAACGGTGCAGGTCAAGTCCGAGGAGCACCGCAAGACCTTCATGGCCGGGCTGTCGAGCTTCATCAACGAAGCCAAGATGCTGGCGCGCTTTTCCTACCCTTCGCTGGTCGAGGTGTTCCGGTTCTGGGAGGGCAATGGCTCCGCCTACATGGCCATGCGCTACTACCGCGGGCCCTCGCTGCGCGAGGTCGTGCGCTCCACGCCCGAAGCGGTGACCGAGGAGTGGCTGCGCGAGAGCCTCGACCCCATCCTGCTTGCGCTCGCCGTGCTGCACCGCGAGAAGTGCTACCACCGCGATGTGGCGCCCGACAACATCCTAGTGATGCCGGGCGGCAGGTCGGTACTCATGGATTTTGGCGCGGCGCGCCGCATCATCGGCGGCATGACGCAGGCGCTGACCACCGTGCTCAAGCCGGGGTTCGCGCCTGTAGAGCAGTACTCCGACGACGGCTCCATGCAGCAGGGCGCATGGACCGACATCTACGCCGTGGGCGGTGTGCTCTACCACGCCATGACCGGCAAGATCCCGGTGCAGGCCATATCGCGCATGATCAGCGACCCGCTCAAGCCCGTGGGCGAGCTCGTGGGCGATCGCTTTTCCGCGCCGTTTTGCGCCGTGGTCATGAAGGCGCTGGCCGTCATGCCGGCGGACCGCTACCAGAGCATTGACGAGCTGCGCGCCGCGCTTGGATGGGGCGCCGCGGCGCCTGCGGTCACAGCGCCGGTACAGGCGCCGGCCGTTCCCCCCACCGCCCCTGCGGCGCCTGCCCCCGCCCTTGCTTCTAGCGAAGAGGCCTATTTGGCGACCCTGATCACCCCACGCTCCCACCCGCAGGGGCCTGAGCCCGCGCCGGAGCCGGTGGCCGCTTCCGCTCCCGTCCGCGCTCCAGAGCCGCTCAGTATCGATCTGCTGGATCTTCCCGTCGAAGCGGGCCAGGGCGGGTTGGATCCGCTGCGGCAATTCGGCGCGGCGGAGGGCGTCGGGGTGGTGCAAGAGCCTGCGCCGGCACCGGTGTCACCTAGGGCGCCCTCGGTCGTCCCGGGAGCTTCCGCTGCTGCTCCCGCTGCCATGCCGGCGGCTTCGCCGCGGGGCCTGTGGATCGGCGTCGCGGCCGGGGCCGTGGTGGTCGCGGGTGCTGCTGCGCTGTGGCTGTCGCGCGGGCATGGCGAGGCTCCCAAGGAGGCACCGGTGGCGCAGGCACCTGCGATGGCCCCGGTCGCGCCAGCCCCGGCTCCCGCCGTGGCGCCAGCGCCAACGCCCGCACCGGAGGCCTCCGCCGCCGAAGCGGTGCCGGCGGCCAATCCTGCAGAAACGGCGTCGGTCCCCATAGCTACCGCACCGGCCGCTGCGGCGCCCGCTTCCGCCAGCCCCGCTGTTGCAGTGCAGGCCAGCGGGTCGGTGCGTATCGAACTCAAGAACGGCTGGGGCACGGTATTCGTGGATGGCGTGGAACGCGGTACTTCCCCCCCGTTGGTCAACCTGGAGCTGACTGCGGGCTCCCACGAGATTGAAATCCGCAACCCTGCCGCGCCGGGCGTGAAGCGCACCGTCGATGTCGCGGCAGGGAAGAGCGTGGTGATTCGCCATGCGTTCGCCGCTCCCTGACTTCTGGAGGTCACCTATGTCGCACACCCCTTTCAAGCGAACCGCCACCCTGGCCTTGCTGGCCACAGCGCTGCTGCTGGCCGCCTGCGCGGCCCCCCCGCCCGAGCCGCCCCCCGCGCCACCGCCCGTGGCTGAGCCGCCGCCACCGCCGCCTCCACCACCACCACCGCCTCCTCCGGAGCCCTCGCTCAGCGAGAAAGCCATCGATAGTGGCCTTGCGGCGTATGCGCGCGGGGAATACGGCTTGGCGATCCGGCTCCTCACGCCGCCCTCCACCGACATCGCGCTCGATACACCACTGCGTGTGCGGGCGCTCAAGACACTGGCCTTCGCGCAATGCCTGAACAAGGCCGTCACGCAGTGCCGCAAATCGTTCGAGCAGGCCTTCCAGCTCGACCCGGGCTTCGAGCTCGCGCCCGCCGAGCGAGGCCACCCTGCGTGGACCCGGGAGTTCGAGCGCGCACGCCGCTCCGCCCGGGCCGCGCAGGCCAAATAAAGGGGGCGCTCCACACTAACCACGCAACCGCGCCAACGCAGGGCGGAAACATCCATGCCTACGGTCACGCTCGAAGTCGTCTCACTCGATGGCACGCCGCTCCCCGAGCCCTTGCGCTGCCGCTTCGAGCCTCCGGGGGGCAACCTGGGGCGCGATGCGGGCAACAGCCTCGTGCTCGAGGACCGGCACCGGCGCGTGTCGCGCTTGCACGCGGCCATCACCTTCCCCGCAGGCGTGCCGACGCTGACCAATGCCAGCACCTCGTTGCCAGTGTTGGTGGGGGAGCGCGAGCTGGACTGTGGCCAGACCGTGGCGCTGGCCCAGGGCATGATGTTCGAGATCGGGCCCTTCGTGCTGCGCGCGCTGCTGGAGGACATGGCGGCAGACCTGCCCGTGGACGCTGCGCTACCCCTGGACTTGCCGGCTGCCGCGCCAATGCCCGTGGTGGCGCCCGTGCTGGCTCCCGCTCCAGAATCCACCCCTGCGGCAACGCCTTCAACGGGCGATCCATGGGCTGATCTGCTGGCCTCCGCGGCGCCTGCCGCCAATCCCGCGCCTGCGGTACCCATCTCGCTGGGACGGGAGCCTGCGGCCACCGACCCTCTGGCTGCCCTCTGGCCTGCGGCCCAGGGCGGCTCGCTGCCGGCGGGAGCGCCCGTGGCCGCCGAGCCCAATGACCCGTTCGCTGCCCTGGGCTTTGGTGCGCCGCCTGCCGCGCCCACGCCGGTGCCGGCACCCGCCATCGCGCCGCAGCCGCCGGGCCGCGTGCTGATCCCGGAGGATTTCAATCCGTTCGAGCTGCCCTCGCAGACCCACAGGAACGCGGCGGACCCCATGGCGGGCCTGCTGCCGTCCTCGGTGCCGGTGGACCAGGGGCTGCAGGCGCCGTCGATCGATACGCTGTTCGCTGGTCCTGCCGGCGGCCTGGGGGCTGCCGGGGATGCCGATCCCCTGGGGCTGCTGCAGGCCGGCAGCCCCGGGGAGTCCGACCCGCTCGCGCTCTTCGGCCTTGCACCCGCAGCGCCGGCGCTGCACGACCCCATGCGGGACAACGTGCCCGAAATTGGCTCGGCCTTCCAGCCGCCGCGCGGCGTAGCGCCTGCTGCGCAGCCCCTGGCGGAACCCGCGCTCCCGGCTGCCGTGCCCCCGGGGGGCGATGCCTCGGCGCTCACCGCGGCTTTTCTGCAAGGCGCACGGCTGCCTCCGCAGGCCTTGCCCCAGGGGCTCACGCCCGAAACGATGGCCATGATCGGCAGCCTGCTGCGCAGCGCCACGGCCGGCGCGGTGGACATGCTGTCCGCCCGGGCGGCGACCAAGCGCGAACTGCAGGCCAGCGTCACCATCATCTCGGCCAAAGCCAACAACCCGCTGAAGTTCCTCAGTGATCCCGGTGCCGCGCTGCAGCAGATGTTGCACAGCCGCTTGCCGGGCTTCATGCGCGGGGATGAGGCCATGCGCGATGCATTCGAGGATTTGCGGGCCCACGAGGTGGGCGTGATCGCCGGCACCCGGGCCGCACTGCAGGAGGTGCTGCAAAAATTCTCGCCCGACCTGCTCGACGAGCGGCTTGCCAAAGGATCGGTGCTCTCCAGCTTGTTGCCCTCGGTACGCAAGACGCGGCTGTGGGAGCAGTACCTGGAGCGCTACGCCGAGATCCGCCGGGAGGCCGAGGACGACTTCCAGGACATTTTCGGCCGGGCTTTCCGCGAGGCCTATGAAGCCGAGACCGAGCGCATTCGTGCGCACATCCGAACACGGGGGGAGGGGCAATGAAGGACGTTCACGGCCTGAGCTTGGAGACAGCCCACTTCTCGCTGGACGGCGGCCGCAGCTACAACGAGGACCGGCTCGACGACCTCGAGGCCTTCGGCGCCGTGCGCCTGCTCGCGTTGGCCGACGGGGCGGGCGGGCAGGGGGGCGGGGCGGTGGCCTCCAAGACGGCGATCGATGCAGTGCGTGCGGAGTTCACGGCGCTGCCCGTGTTTTCGCCCGAGACGCTGCTGCGCTGCATGCGCCGCGCGGAGTTGGCGCTGCGCGAAAGACAGAGCCAGTCGGCGGAGCTGGCGCGCATGGCCTCGACATTCGTGGGGCTGCTGGTCAACTACCACCGCCGACAGGCCCTGATGTGCAACCTGGGCGATTCGCGCTGTTATGTTTTCCGGGGGCAGAGCGTGCATGCCCAGTCGCAGGACCACAGCCTTGTCCAGCGCTTCATCGACGCGGGCCTCTACCCCCCGGGCAAGCTGCGCGAGCACCCCAAGCGCAACGTGCTCTATGCCTCGCTGGGCGCCAACGAGGAGGGCATCGTGCCCTATGTGAGCCCCGAGCCGATCGAACTGAGGCCGGGCGACGGGATTCTGCTGTGCAGTGATGGCGTGTGGGAGCTGCTGGACGAGGACGTGCTTGCCCGACTGCATGCCGAGAGCGCCGATGTGCGGCAGTGGCGCGAGCGTCTGCAGGCGGCCGTGCTGCAGCGCATGCCCAGCGGCCACGACAACTCCAGTGCCCTGCTGGCGCGCTGCCTTCCAGGCGCGGCGGATACACAGGAGGGGGCCGAGCGCACCACGCTGCACCCTACGCTGCCAGGGTAGGCCTTGGCAACCGGTGCGGCATCCAGGCCTATGGCCCCCAGCTGCATGCTGATGGGGAAGCCGCGCTGGAGCCGGTATTCCGTTGCAGGACCAGCGGTGCCAGCAATGCTGTCTGCCCCGCTGCATCCAGCACGGTCAGCTCCACTTGGGGGCTGTCGGCGCGTGGCTCGCTGAACTGCAGCCGCATGCGCGCGGGCTGCTGTTCCGTGCGCGTTGTTCCGTTGGCCTGGAAGCTGGTTTCCAGCGTTCCCGGCACCACGGCCGCGCCCCTGGCGTCGATCTCCCACGGACCCTGGTGCACGAAGCGGTAGCACAGCGCGCGGAACTCCACCCACTCGTCTTCGAGCCGTAGCGCTACGGTGGCGCAGTCCGCAGTGCAGGGCGGCTGCACCGACACACCGGCGCCAAACCCTGGCCCCACGGCGCCGCTGAAGCCCAGGGAGCCGCCGACCGGGCCGGTGCCCGTGCCACCCGTCCCCGGGCCGCATGCGGCCAGCAGGCCCAGGAAGGCGGCACATAGCAGGGCGCGCAGTCCACGTGTCAGCGAGTCAGGAAGCAGGATCGTCATGGTCTGTAGCAAAGAAGTAGGTGCCGAAGCGGGCACGGTGGCCGCGCTCCACTGCGGCTACCGATTGCTGGTCGCGTTCATGCAGGGCCTGGGCCTCCTGCATGACCGTCTTGAAGGCCTGCCGCCAGGCGGTGGCCGCCGTGGAATGCAGCTGCTGCACGGAAGCGGCGCTGAGGTCGTCGACGAAGACGGCCTGCTCCAGGTAGTTGCGCTGGTCCACGAGGTTCCCCACGGCCGCCGCTGCATGGTCATGCAGGTTGTGCTGCAAGAAGAAGGCCATCTCGGCGAAGCCCTGGTGCGGGACGAAGCCCGGTGCCAGCAGGCGCACGGTGTCGCCGCTGGCTTCGGCCATGCCCAGGCGCACCAGCTCGTCGAGCACGGCGCGCGGGCGCACGTCGGTGCTGATGGCAGCCACCAGGGCCTCGAAGCTGGGGGGCTCGCCAGCGCGCGGCAGGGGGATGGGCAGGCCGCCGCCATCAAGGTAGCCCGGTGTGGCCAGCCACCGCGCGACCACCTGGGCTGCCATGTTCATGGGCGCATCGTCTTGCGCCGGCGTGGTTGTGCCCTCCGCCTGGCTGAGCGTGCGCACGTCGCGGCGGTGCACGCCGGAGCGCAGGCTTAGCGCGCTGTCGGTCGCCTTGGCGCCATCCCGGCGCAACTCCTCGCGGGCCACGTCGAGGAACACGGCCTTGAGCGCCGCCGCGAAGGCGGGATATGCCACGCCATTGCGCAGCAGCAGCCGCACGAGAGGGCGGGCCGCATGCAGCACGGTCTGCAGAACGATGGCGGAGCGGGACGACATGGGCGGCGGCGAACAGGCAATGGACAGTGAACACCCGATTGTGGACTGGTTGATCCCTGGAGATATTTGTGGGATATTATCCCACGTGTCTGTGGCCGAAGCCGAAGCAGCAGCTACCAGGATTGATACCGCCCTTGGCGTGCTGGCCGCAGACCCCTTTTTTCACTTCTGGAGCATTTCGATGACGATGAGAGGATTGCGGACCGTTCCGCATTGGAGGCTGGCCGGTCTGGCGCTGGCCCTGGGGCTTGCCGGCTGTGGAGGCGGGGATGGGGGCAACCCGGGGCCTGCGCCCGTCAACGAGGCGAGCCTGCGCGCGGTCCAGGCGAATGGCTTGCTGGCGTTCTTCAAGGACAAGGTCGCCGAGCGTGCGGCGGCGGGCCTGCCGGGCACGGCGATCACGGTGCCGACGGTCAACGCGCCCGAGGCCACGAGCAGCGTGGTTACCCATGCGGGCTCGGCGGTGTTCGAGCCCGTGGCCGAGGAGGCCGATCTCCTCAAGGCAGATGCCGGCATGGTGTATGCGCTGCACCGCGCCTATGCGACGACTGCGGGCAAGGAGCCACCGCGCCTGGCAGCAATGGCGCGGTTGGCGGACGGCAGCTTGCAGAGCAAGGCGCAGTTCGCGCTCGATGCGCAATTCATCCCCGCAGGCCTGCACCTCGCGGCGGATTCCTCCCGCCTGGCCGTGCTGGCGGCACAGGACCCCTATGCGGGGCGCCAGACCATTGCCGGAACGGGGGGCACGCAGTTCGTTCCTGAGTACAGCCGCGCATTCGCGCTCGATATCTATGCCGCTGCGCGCGGCATGGCGCCGTCACCGCTGCAGCGCATGCGCATCGACGGACTGCTGCTCGGCTCGCGCGTGATGGGCAGTACGCTGTACGTGGTCAGCACATGGTCGCCCGATCTCACGGGCTTCGCGGTGCCTGCAGGTGCCTCAAGGGCCGATGTGGACAAGGCACTGAGCAATCTGCAGGCACCAATGCTGCTGCCCACCGTGCGCGTCGACGGTGGCACGCCCCAGGCACTGGTGGCTGCGGAAGATTGCTTCGTGCAACCGGGCAACGCCTCTTTGGCTCTGCAGGTCACGACCATCACCGCCATTGACCTGGGCGCCCCGGGTATGCCCCGTGCGAGCCGCTGCTTCGCGGGGGGCAGCGAGGCGCTGCACCTGGGTACCGCCAGCGTGTACTTCGCAACGTCGCGCAACTACCGCTATGGCCCGAACGCGGCGGAATTGGTCTTCCCTGCCGGCAGCCGCACCGACTTGCACAAGTTCTCCTTGCGCCCGGGTCAGGTGGAGTACCGGGCCTCGGGCTTTGTGGACGGCCACCTGGGCTGGGATGCACGGCGGCTGTCGGAGCGCCTGAACGAATTCCAGGGTGATTTGCGGCTGCTCACCTTCAGTGGCGCCAGGGGGCAGTCCGGGCAGCCGCCGGTCACCATCCAGGCCAAGCCGACAGCGCCTGCCGTGCTGCAGGTGCTGCGCGAAGACGCTGGGCAACGCATGCTCGCGCGCATCGGCAGCGTGGCGATCCAGACCAAGATCTCTCCTGTCATCGAGGGAGGGCAGCAGGTTGACACGGTCACGTTCGCGGGGCCTAGGGCCTATGCCTCGACCTTTCTCTCTAGCGACCCGACCTACGTGCTGGATCTGTCCGCTCCGGCGCAACCTGCGCAGGCGGGCGAACTACCGGTGAGCGGCGCCACCCACCGCCTCGTTGCCCTGCCACAGGGCTGGGTGCTGACCGTGGGCCGCGATGGCCGGCCGCCGCTGGATGGCGAGATCGGCGTCCCGACCGTCCCCGAGGGCGTGCCCATCGGACTCATCGATGCGCGCAACCCGTCGCAGCCCCGGCAGGTGGGGACGGTGCTGCTGGGGCGCCGCGGCACCACGACCGGGCTCGATGCCGGACGCCAGGCATTGCACTTGCTGCAGAGCCCGCAAGGTGGGAGCAAGTGGCGCGTGGCGTTCCCGGCCCGCATCTACCAGCCCGAGGCCAACAGCCGCGTGGGCTACCAGGGCGCGGCGCGGCTGGAGCTGGACCTGGCTTCCGGCAGCCTTGCGCAACTGCCCACGCTGGGTGCGGTCGACCTGGCCACCGTGAACGATGGCGACCTGCTGGGTCGCTACCTGCTGGCCAACGAGCGCAGCCTGCAGATCGACTCGGCCACGTACCACCTCTCGGGTGGGAAAACCTTCTACATGGCGGGTTTCTGAGCGGCTCCAGCGCGGCCACGGGGCACTTCTGGGCCGCGCTGGTTGTTCACAGGTCCGTGCGCAGTTTCCAGATTTCGGGGAACAGCACCACGTCGAGCATCTTGCGCAGGTAGCTCACGCCGCCCGTGCCGCCCGTGCCCCGCTTGAAACCGATCACGCGCTCCACCGTGGTCACGTGGCGGAAGCGCCAGAGGCGGAACGCATCCTCCAGGTCGGTGAGTTCCTCGCCGAGCTGGTACAGGTCCCAGTGTTTGCGCGGGTCGCGGTAGACCGCGAGCCAGGCCTGCTCCACGGCGTCGCTGGCCTCGTAGGGCTGGGTCCAGTCGCGCTCCGTGTGGCTGGCAGGCACCGGCAGGCCGCGCCGCGCAAGCAGGCGCAGGGCCTCGTCGTAGAGCGAGGGAGCCTGGTAGGCGGCCTCCACCAGTGCGAGCAGGTCGGGCCGGTGCGCATGGGGCTTGAGCATGGCCGCGTTCTTGTTGCCCAGCGCAAACTCGATGCACCGGTACTGGTAGCTCTGGAAGCCGCTCGACTGGCCCAGGTAGGGCCGCATGGCGCTGTACTCGGGCGGCGTCATGGTGGCGAGCACGTCCCAGGCGTGCACGAGCTGCTCCATGATCTTGGAGACGCGCGCAAGCATCTTGAATGCGGGTTGCAGCTCGTCGCGCGCGATCTGGGCCGTGGCGGCGTGCAGCTCGTGCAGCATGAGCTTCATCCACAGCTCACTGGTCTGGTGCTGCACGATGAAGAGCATCTCGTCGTGCGCGGGCGACAGGGGCTTCTGCGCCGTGAGCACCGCGTCAAGCTGCAGGTAGTCGCCATAGCTCATGCTGCGGCTGAAGTCGAGCTGGGCGCGCTCCTCGTGCACGATGGATTCGGGCGAAGGCGTGGCCGGTTCGTTCCCGGCGGACTGGGGGGCGTGGGGGCAGGGCATGGCTCAGGTCACAGCGTTGATTTGGTTGAATTCGGGGCGCCGCCATTCGCCGCTCTCCAGCACCTGGCGCAGTTGCTCCACGGCGTTCCAGACATCCTCGAAGCCAATGTACAGCGGCGTGAAGCCAAAGCGCAGGATGTCCTTGTGCACCCCGCCGTCGCCCTTGCGGAAGTCGCCCACCACGCCGCGCGCGATCAGCGCCTGCACGATGGCGTAGGCACCCTCGTCGCGTGTCAAACAGACCTGGGAGCCGCGTGCCGCATGGTTGCGCGGCGTGGCTAGGCCCAGGCCGTGGCCCGCGCAGCGCTCTTCCACGAGCGCGATGAACAAGTCGGTAAGCGCGAGCGACTTGGCGCGCAGCGCCGCCATGCCGCCCAGCGGCCGGGCGGCCTCGAAGGTATCGAGCCCGCACTGCAGCAGCGACAGGCTCACGATGGGCTGCGTGCCGCACAAGTAGCGGCGGATGCCGGCTGCGGGTACGTAGTCGGGTGTGAATGCGAACGGCGCGCTGTGGCCGAACCAGCCTGCCAGCGGCTGCCAGAAACGGTCGGCATGGCGTGGGTGCACCCACACGAAGGCGGGCGCACCGGGGCCACCGTTGAGGTACTTGTAGCTGCAGCCCACGGCGTAGTCCGCATGAGCGCCCTTCAGGTCCACGGGCACGGCGCCCGCGCTGTGGCACAGGTCCCATACGCACAGGATGCCCTGTGCATGCGCTGCGCCCGTTATGGCAGCCATGTCGTGCATGGCGCCCGTGCGGTAGTTCACGTGCGTGAGCATGCAGATAGCGACCTCTGGCGTGAGCGCTGCGGCGATCTCCTCGGGCTCCAGCAGCACGAGTTCGAGCCCGTATTCAGCACAGACCGATTGGGCGATGTACAGGTCGGTGGGGAAGTTGCTGCGCTCGCTGATGACGCGCTTGCGCTGCGGCGCATCCTCGCGCGCGACGCGGGCCGCGGCCGTCAGCACCTTGAAGAGGTTGATGGAGGCGGTATCGGTGAACACCACTTCATCGGCGCCCGCGCCGATCCAGGGCGCGAACTGGTTGCCCAGGCGCAGGGGCAGGTCCACCCAGCCCGCAGCGTTCCACGAGGTAATGAGGCCCTGGCTCCACTCCTGCTGCACCACGGCGGCGGCCCGCGCCGCGGCGGCGCGCGGCGCCGCGCCCAGGGAGTTGCCGTCGAGGTAGACCATGCCCTCGGGCAGGGTGAAGAGGTCGCGCAGTGGGCGCAGCGGGTCTTGCGCGTCGAGCGCGCGGCAATCGGTTGGGCTGGTCATGGGGTCCTTGACTATGGTTTTGATAGCTGTCTGCGCATACTGTTAAAGCGCTGCAGGCTGTTTTGCTTCACAGGCCTCGTAGCACGGCGCGCACGGGCGAGGCGTCGGCCGTGGTCAGCTTGAGGGGCAGGGCGATGAGCTCGTAGTCGCCCTCGGGCACGGCGTCGAGCACTAGGTTCTCGAGTACGCGCAGGCCCCGGCGGCGGATGACCTGGTGGCTAGGAAGCAGCTTGCTGTCGGCCGGGTCGATGCTCGCGGTATCGATGCCGATGAGCACCACGCCCGCATCGGCCAGGCGCTCCACGGTTTCGGGTGCGAAGGCGGCGAGCTGCCCGTCCCACGCATCCACGGGCATGCGCTCGTAAGTGCGCACGAGCAGGCGCGGGGGCAGGTGGTCCACGGCGTGGGCGATGTGGCGCCACTCGACCAGCGGCCCGTAGCCAATGGCATGCACCACGCGGCAGGGGCCGATGAAGGCATCGAGCGCCACCGCACCAATGGCGGCGCCCTGCGCGTCGTAGTGCAGCGGCGCATCGGCATGCGAGCCCACGTGCGGCGAGAGCGTGATGGCGCTCACGTTCACCGGGCAGCCGGGGCCGATGGTGGCGCACCACTGCTGGCTGTACGGCGTATCGCCCGGAAAGACGGGGCTGCCGGCGTGCACGGGGGCGGAAATGTCCCACAGCGGGCGCGGGGTCATGGAGGGTCTCCTGTTCGGGGCTGGTGGGCGATGTTATGTGTGGTGGCCTATGGATTTCAAATGGTTATCCCTTGATTTGCATGAATTTGGATAATCCATTCTTTGCAGGGAAGAAATGGAATAGATCATGCAGACGGAACTGGACCGCATCGATCGCCAGCTGGTGCACGCGCTGCAGGACGACGCGCGGCTGACCTCGGGCGAACTCGCGCAGATGGCGCACCTGTCGCAGTCGCCGTGCTGGCGGCGCGTCAAGCGGCTGGAGGACGACGGGGTGATCCGCGGCTACCACGCGGCGCTCAACCGGCGCGCGCTCGGGTTCGGCGTGCTGGCGTTCGTGATGGTGGGCATCGACCACCAGACCGAGGTGTCCTCCGTGGCGTTCGAGGAGGCCGTGTGCGCCATCCCCGAGGTGGTCATGTTCCATGGCATCTCGGGGCCCGAGGACTTCCTGCTGGTGGTCGTGGCGCGCGACCTCGACGCCTACTCCGAGCTGCTGCAGCGGCGCCTGCACCGCCTTCCCGGCGTGCGCCACGTGCGCACCCATTTTTCGCTGCAGGAGTTCAAAGGCCAGGTGGGAGGCCTGCCCGTGCCGCTGGGTTGAGCCTCAGTAAGGCCCGTCCTCCAGGGCGGCAAGGCCATGGCGTTGCCGCGCGCGGTTGCAGGCGTCGCTGCCCGCCTCGAATTCTCGGCAGGGCGAAGGGCGCCATTCGTAGATGCCGCAGGCCACGCGCTCGCCCAACTGGCCTGTGAGTGCGGCGCAGCGCGGCGGCACGTGGTCGGTGCCGCGCATGCGGCGCAGGCTTTCATTGACTTCCACGGCCAGGCCATCGGGCACGCTGCCGCCGAGCTCCTGCGCCTCCCAGGCGGAAAAATCGACGCGAAAGCTCGCGCAGCAGGCACCGCAGCGCTGGCAGGGGTGAAGGGCGGGATGGTGGGACATCGGAATGCGATTGTGGCCCATCGGTTTCCCTGGCCGTTGCAGGGTTCTGATGCGGGTCAAGCGGAAGTGCGGCCGCATGAGCGACAATGGGAATGAGAATTAGTATTAAAAAGAATGGCCGTGAAGATGATTCAAGATGCCGCAGGGCCCGCTGGGGGCCTGAACCCTGGGCTGCAGCCCCGTGCGCCAGCGCCCGGCATGGGCCTGGACGCCTTGCCGCGCCATGTGCCCGCCGAGGTCGTGGACCTGGCACCGGCCCGTGACGCGCAGGAGCGCGAGTTGCTGCTGCGGCTCATGGAGATCGGCTTCTTGCCCGGTGAGCCCGTGCGCGTCATGGCGGCTGGTTTCCCCGGCGGCGATCCGCTTGCGGTGCGCGTGGGGCAGGCCACGTTCGCGCTGCGGCGCCATGAGGCGGCCATGGTGCGGGTGCATCCTTTGAAGGAGGTGGCATGAGTTCCGACGCCATGCCCCTGCCCGTGCTGCGCATAGCGCTGCTGGGCAACCCCAATTGCGGCAAGACCGCGCTGTTCAACCTGCTGACGGGCGCGCGCCAGAAGGTGGCCAACTATGCGGGAGTCACCGTGGAGCGCAAGGAAGGCCTGCTGCACACTGCGAGCGGCCGCCGCGTGCGCGTGCTGGACCTGCCGGGCACCTACAGCCTCAACGCCCACAGCATCGACGAGACCATCACGCGCGACATCGTCACGGGCCGGCACCGCAGCGAGGCGCCGCCCGAGCTGCTCGTGTGCGTGACCGATGCGACCCACCTGCGCCTGAATCTGCGCCTGGTGCTGGAGGCGCGCGCGCTGGACCTGCCCATGGTGCTGGTGCTCAACATGAGCGACATGGCCGAGCGGCAGGGCATTGCCATCGACCGCGAGGCACTGTCCCGTGCGCTGGGCGTGCCCGTGCTCGCCACGGTGGGCGTGCGCCAGGATGGCGCGCAGGAGCTGCGGCAGTGGCTCGATGCCGTGCAGCCCGCTGCGCCGCAGTCCATGGGCCTTGCTCTGAGCACCGACCCGCAGCAGCGTGTGCTCGACTTGCACCGCGAGGTCCGCCGCATCATGGGCCTGGCCGTGCGCGAGACCCCGGCGGAGCGCCGCGTGGATGACCGCCTCGATGCCGTGGTGCTGCACCCGCTGTGGGGCATGCTGCTGCTCGCGGCCTCGCTGTTCCTCATGTTCCAGGCCGTCTTCAGCTGGGCGCAATGGCCCATGGACGCGATCAAGGACGGCGTGGCGGCGCTGGCCGCCTGGGTGGGCGCCCACATGCCTGAAGGGGTGCTGCGCAGCCTCGTCACCGACGGCGTGCTGGCGGGCGCGGGCAGCGTGCTCGTGTTCCTGCCGCAGATCCTGATCCTGTTCCTGTTCATCCTCGCGCTCGAGGACTCGGGCTACCTGCCGCGCGCGGCCTTCCTGCTGGACCGCGTGATGGGGACCGTGGGCCTGTCGGGGCGCTCGTTCATCCCGCTGCTGTCGAGCTTCGCATGCGCGGTGCCGGGCATCATGGCCACGCGCTCCATTGCGAGCTGGCGCGATCGGTTGGTCACGATCCTGATTGCGCCGCTCATGACCTGCTCGGCGCGCCTGCCCGTGTATGCATTGCTCATCGGCGCCTTCATTCCCGCGCGCACCGTGGGCGGGGTCTTCAACCTGCAGGGCCTGGTGCTGTTCGGGCTCTATGTGGGCGGCATCGCGAGCGCGATGGCCGTGGCGGCCGTCGCCCGGCTCGCGCGGCGCGGCGCGGGCCCCACGCCGCTGCTCATGGAGCTGCCGGCCTACCGCTGGCCCAGCGTGCGCAGCCTGGCAATCGGGCTCTACGAGCGGGCCCTGATCTTCCTGCGCCGCGTGGGCGGCATCATCCTGGCGGTCACCATCCTGCTGTGGTTCCTCTCGTCCTACCCGGCACCGCCCGAGGGTGCGGCAGGTGCAGCCATCCAGTACAGCTTCGCGGGCCGCATTGGCCGCGTGCTCGAGGTGCTGGTGGCACCGATCGGCTTCAACTGGCAGATCGCCATCGCGCTCGTGCCGGGCATGGCCGCGCGCGAGGTGGCCGTGGGAGCACTGGGGACGGTGTATGCGCTCTCGGCCACGGGCGAGGAGGTGGCCGACCAGCTCGGGCCGCTGATCGCGGGCAGCTGGTCGCTGGCCACGGCGCTGTCGCTGCTCGTGTGGTTCGTCTATGCGCCGCAGTGCATCTCGACGATCGCGGCCGTGCGCCGCGAGACCAACAGCTGGCGCTACCCGGCGCTGATGGTCGGCTACCTGTTTGCGCTGGCCTACGGCGCGAGCTTCATCACCTACCGCGTGGCGCTGGCCTTAGGAGCTTGACATGACCCAGGAACTCATCGTCGCCGTGATCGTGGCGCTGGCCGCTGCCTACGTGGTCTGGCGCTATTTGCCCCGCCGCTTGCGCCGCCGCCTGCCCGCGGCACTGGCGCAGGAGCCCGGCTGCGGGGGGTGCAGCGCGTGCGGCAGCGAGGGCGGTGGCTGCGGAACAGAAAATAAAAAGGCCACCCAGACGGTGGCCTTGCCAGAATCGCGGCGCTGACTCAGGCCTGCTTGCCGAGCAGCAGGTACTCCATGAGCGCCTTTTGCGCGTGCATCCTGTTTTCGGCCTCATCCCAGACCACGGATTGGGGGCCGTCGATCACCTCGGCCTCCACCTCCTCGCCGCGGTGCGCGGGCAGGCAGTGCATGAACAGCGCGTCGGGCTTGGCCACGGCCATCATCTCCGCGTCCACGCACCAGTCGGCGAAGGCCTTCTTGCGTGCCTCGTTCTCGGCCTCGTAGCCCATGCTCGTCCACACGTCGGTGGTGACGAGGTCCGCGCCCCGGCATGCATCCATGGGGTCCTTGAAGACCTGGTAGCAGTCCTTGTTCGCGACGCCGGCCACTGCGGCATCGACCTCGTAGCCGCTCGGCGTGCTCAGGTGCACCTTGAAGCCCAGCAGCTCGGCGGCCTGCAGCCAGGTGTTGGCCATGTTGTTGCCGTCGCCCACCCAAGCCACCGTCTTGCCCGCCAGGCACGCCAGGTCTGGCTTGCCTTCCGCATTCGTGCCGCGGTGCTCGAGGAAAGTGAACAGGTCCGCGAGGATCTGGCAGGGATGGAACTCGTTCGTGAGGCCGTTGATGACCGGCACGCGCGAATGGGCGGCGAAGCGCTCGATCTTCGTCTGCTCGAACGTGCGGATCATCACCAGGTCCACCATGCGGCTGATGACTTTGGCGCTGTCCTCGATGGGCTCGGCGCGGCCGAGCTGGCTGTCGCCCGTGGTGAGGTGCACCACGGAGCCGCCGAGCTGGTACATGCCCGCTTCGAAGCTCACGCGCGTGCGCGTGCTGGCCTTCTCGAAAATCATGGCCAGCGTGCGGTCGAGCAGCGAGTGGTGCTTCTCGTAGGCTTTGAACTTCTTCTTGATGAGCGCGGCGCGCTCGAACAGGTAGGCGTATTCGTCGGCCGTGAGGTCCTTGAATTGCAGGTAGTGCTTCATGGTGTAACGTTTTACTCGGCGAGCAGCGCTTTGACCAGGGGGGCGAGCAGCGCCACGATTTCGTCGGCCTCCGCCGTGGTGAGGATCAGCGGCGGCACGATGCGGATCACGCTGTCGGCCGTCACGCTGATGAGCAGGCCGGCTTCGGCAGCGCGGCCCACGAGGACGCCGCAGGGCTTGTCAAGCTCCACGCCCAGCATCAGGCCCTGGCCGCGTACTTCCTTCACGCCGGGCAGGCTGCCCAGCTCGCGCTGCAGCACGGCCTTGAGGTGCGCGCCCACGGTGGCGGCATTCTCCAGCAGGCCGTCCTCCTCCATGATGCGGATGGTCTCCACGCCCGCGCGCATGGCCAGTGGGTTGCCACCAAAGGTGGTGCCGTGGTTGCCGGGTTGCAGCACGTTGGCTGCCTTGGGGCCGGCGACCACCGCGCCGATCGGCACGCCCGAGCCCAGGCCCTTGGCGAGGGGCATCACGTCTGGCGTGATGCCTGCCCACTGGTGGGCGAACCATTTGCCGGTGCGGCCCATGCCGCATTGCACTTCGTCGATCATCATGAGCCAGCCGCGCTCGTCGCACAGCGCGCGCAGCTGCTGCAGGTATTCGACGCGCATCGGGTTGATGCCGCCTTCGCCCTGGATGGTTTCGAAGAACACAGCCACCACGTTGGGGTTGCCTTCGGTGGCCTTCTTGATGGCCTCAATGTCGTTGAGCGGTACGCGGATGAAGCCTTCCACCAGCGGGCCGAAGCCGCTGTGGATCTTGGGATTGCCCGTGGCCGACATGGTGGCGATCGAGCGGCCATGGAACGCCTTCTCATAGACCACGATCTCGGGCTTGGCGATGCCCTTGTCCACGCCGAACTTGCGTGCGATCTTGATCGCGGCTTCGTTGGCCTCCAGGCCGGAATTGCAGAAGAACACGTTGCTCATGCCCGTCAGTTCGACCAGCTTGGCCGCGAGCTTTTCCTGGCCCGGCACGTGGTAGTAGTTGGAGGTGTGGATCAGTTTGGCGATCTGCTCCTGCAGAGCGGGCACCAGCTTGGGGTGGTTGTGGCCCAGCGTGTTGACGGCGATGCCGCCCAGCCCGTCGAGGTACTGCTTGCCGTTCACGTCCCACACGCGGCTGCCTTGGCCTCGCTCGAGCGCGATGGGCACGCGGCCATAGGTGTTCATGACGTGGGGCGAGGCAGCCTCGATGAAAGCGGTCATTGCTCAGGACTCCAGTGTTGCCGGAAAAAGGGAAGCACGATTCTAGAGGGCGCAGCAAGGCAGGGCGTTGACGATTGCGCATCACTCCAATGAGCCCATGCGGCAGTCGGGTGGAGGAGCGTAGCTCTTATATAAGAGTTAAAATCCACGGGTTATGCGCCATGGGCGGCGATCCCGCCGGCGCCACCCCTCCCCACGAGCAAACCCCGATGGTCTCCCCCAGCACCCAAGAAGTCTTCATCCAGGGCATCACCCGCGACGGGAGAACCTTCCGGCCGAGCGACTGGGCCGAGCGCCTGGCCGGTGTGATGAGCCAGTTCCGGCCGGGAGGGGCCCAGCCAGGCTGCCACCTGAGCTACTCGCCGTGGTGCGTGCCCACCACCCTCAACGGCGTGAAGTGCGTTGTGGTTCATCGCGACTTGCAGGGGCACGAGCCGATGGCATGGGACTTCGTGCTCAACTTCGCCAAAGACAATGACTTGCAGGTAGTGGAAGCCTGCCTGCTACCCGATCCCAAGGCCTGAACCCTCAGGCCTTTTTCTTTTTTTGGGGTAGATGGACCCCTGTCTCCCCTTCCCGGGCACAAAAAAACCGCCCGAAGGCGGTTTCTCTGCTTTGCTGACAGCGCACCCGTTACAAACGGCGGGCGGCACGGCCGCCCGGGCTGTTTGCCCCAAAGGGCAGGCGGTAAATTAGGCTGCGAGTGCCAGGGCTTTCACCTTGGCAGACAGGCGGCTCTTGTCGCGAGCGGCCTTGTTCTTGTGGAAGATGCCCTTGTCGGCAATCGTGTCGAGCACGGACTGGGCCTTGGCGAACAGTTCGGTCGCCTTGGTCTTGTCACCGGCCAGAACGGCCTTCTCGACGTTCTTGACGGCGGTGCGGTACTTCGAGCGCAGCGAGGTGTTCGCGGCGTTCAGCTTGACGTCCTGGCGGGCGCGCTTGCGGCCCGAGGCCAGGCGGGGGTTCTTTTTCTTCGGCTTAGCAGATGCCATGGTAAGTGTTCCTTGTGTCTGAGGATGATGTCAGCAAAGCCGAGCATTATAACCCGCTCCTGTTGGGGCTACACTTGGTGCCCGTGTCCCTGTTCAAAGCCGCCTCCACCGTCTCCCTGCTGACCCTCGCCTCCCGGGTGACTGGCCTGGCACGCGATCTGCTCATGGCGTCGATTTTTGGGGCCAACGCGCTCACCGACGCGTTCAACGTCGCGTTCCGCATTCCCAACCTGTTCCGCCGGCTGTTCGCCGAAGGGGCATTCAGCCAGGCCTTCGTGCCCGTGCTCGCGGCCTCCAAAGCGCAGCATGGCGAAGAGGCCACGCGCCGACTCATCGACAGCGTGGCCACGGTGCTGACCTGGGTGCTGCTGCTGACCTGTGCGGCAGGCGTGGCCGGCGCCCCGGTGCTGGTGTGGCTGCTTGCGAGCGGCCTGCGGCAAAACCCCGAGAGCTACCAGGCCGCCGTGCTCATGACGCGCTGGATGTTTCCCTACATCGGCTTCATGTCGCTCGTGGCGCTGTCGGCCGGGGTGCTCAATACCTGGCGGCGCTTCGCTGTACCGGCCGCCACGCCGGTGCTGCTCAACGTCTGCATGATCGCGGCCGCCTGGCTGGGGGCGCCCCAACTGGCCGCCCGCGGCATCGAGCCCATCTACGCCATGGCGGGCGGCGTGATGCTCGGCGGCGTATTGCAGCTGGCCGTGCAACTGCCGGCGCTGCGCCGCATGGGGCTGCTGCCGCACATCGGCATGACCTGGGGGTCGGTGCGCGCCGCCTGGGGCGACGAGGGGGTGCGCCGCATCCTCAAGCTCATGGCGCCCGCGCTGCTGGGTGTGGGTGTGGCGCAGGTGTCGCTGATGATCAACACGCAGATCGCCTCCTACCTCGCACCGGGCAGCGTGACGTGGCTGTTCTATGCCGACCGGCTCATGGAATTCCCGACCGCGCTGCTTGGCGTGGCGCTGGGCGTGGTGCTCACGCCGCAGCTCGCGGCGGCCAAGGCCGCGGGCGACGGCGACCGCTATTCGGCCATGCTCGACTGGGGCCTGCGCATCGTCGTGCTGCTGTCGGTGCCCTGTGCCGTGGGTCTGCTCACCTTCGCCGAACCGCTCGTGGCCACGCTGTTCCACCATGGCGCCCTGCACGACAGCGACGTGGGCCAGATCGCGCGCGCGCTGGCGGGCTACGGCGTGGGCCTGCTGGGGCTCGTGGCCATCAAGGTGCTGG
>JASLFM010000172.1 GCA_030150585.1 Acidovorax sp. | reverse complement strand
CGCGAACAACTACAAGGAACTGTCGGCCTGGATCGCGCAGAACAAGGGCAAGATCAACCTGGGCCACGCGGGCCAGGGCTCGGCCTCGCACCTGTGCGGCCTGATGTACCAGAGCGCGCTGCAGGTCGACATGACCCCCGTGCCCTACAAGGGCACGGCCCCCGCGATCACCGATCTGATCGGTGGCCAGATCGACCTGCTGTGCGACCAGACCACCAACACCACCTCGCAGATCGAGGGCAAGAAGGTGAAGGCCTACGCGGTCACCACGCTCAAGCACCTCACGACGCCCGCGCTGAAGGATCTGCCCACGCTCGCGGAGTCTGGCCTCAAGGACTTCAACGTGACCATCTGGCACGGCCTGTATGCCCCTAAGGGCACCCCGGCCCCCGTGCTCAAGAAGCTCAACGACGCGCTCAAGGCCGCGCTCAAGGACCCCGATTTCATCAAGAAGGAAGAGGGCCTGGGCGCCGTGGTTGCCACCGACGCCCGCGTCGAATCGGCCGAGCACAAGAAGTTCGTGGCCTCCGAAACGGCAAAGTTCGGCGCCGTGATCAAGGCCGCCGGCTCCTACGCCGACTGATATCCGCCTTCGCGCCCGGTGCGCCAGCCGCCTCGCCCGCCGGGCCAGGCGGCTTTTTTGCGCCGCTTGCCGCCCCCGGGCCAACGCGCAAAAATCAACCGCGAGGAATGAACTATGGAAACGCGCGGGCTTTTCGACGACACCGCGCCGCACAACGAGCGCCTGGGGCCCGCCGCGGCGGTACTGCGCGGCTTCGCGCTGCCTTATGTGCAGGCGCTGCTGCCCGCCCTGGCGGGCATCGAAGCGGCCGCCCCCTTCCGGCACATGGTGACGCCCGGCGGCTTCACCATGTCGGTCGCGCTGACGAACTGTGGTGCGCTTGGGTGGACCACCGACCGGCGCGGCTACCGGTACACCCCCATCGACCCCGATAGCGCCCAGCCTTGGCCCGCCATGCCGCAGGTATTTGCACGCCTGGCGCACGAGGCGGCACTGGCGGCGGAGTTTGGCGGTTTCGAGCCCGATGCCTGCCTGATCAACCGCTACGCGCCCGGCGCGCGGCTTTCGCTGCACCAGGACAAGGACGAGCGGGACTACGCGGCGCCCATCGTCTCGGTCTCTCTGGGCATGCGGGCCACCTTCCTGTTCGGCGGCCACACGCGCACCGCCCCCACAGCCAAGGTGCCCCTGCACCACGGCGACGTGGTGGTGTGGGGCGGCACCGACCGCCTGCGCTACCACGGCGTGATGCCGCTCCAGGACGAACCCCACGCGCTGCTGGGCCGCCAGCGCATCAACCTCACGTTCCGCAAGGCCGGCTAGCGTCCACCCGGGGTTAGCCCCAGCGCCATGCGGGCGGCTTCGCCTGTACAACGGAGCGTTTCGCGCCCTGACAGGAGCCCCGCATGCACCCCCTCTCTCGCTTCCGCCGCCGCACCGCCCTGCTGGGCGCGCTCGCCGCACTGGCTTTCTACAGCGGCAGCGCCGCCGCCGACACCTGGCCCGCCAAGCCCGTGCGCATCGTCGTGCCGTTCGCGCCCGGCGGTACGACGGACATCCTTGCGCGCGCCATCGCCCCCGAGCTCAGCCGCGCCTTCGGCCAGCAGTTCATCGTGGACAACCGCGCGGGCGCAGGCGGCAACGTAGGCGCCGAGATCGTGGCCAAGTCGCCCGGCGACGGCTACACGCTGCTCATGGGCACGGTGGGCACGCACGGCATCAACCGCGCGCTCTACGCCAAGCTGCCCTACGACCCGATCAAGGACTTCGTGCCCATCACGCTCGTGGCGGCCGTGCCCAATGTGATGATCATGCAGACCGAGAAGGCACGCACGCTGGGCATCGCAAGCGTGCAGGACTTCATCCGCTACGCCAAGGCCAACCCCGGAAAACTCAACATGGCATCAAGCGGCAACGGCACCTCGATCCACCTCGCGGGCGAGCTGTTCAAGAGCATGACGGGCACCTACATGCTGCACATGCCCTACCGCGGCTCAGGGCCTGCGCTGCTCGACATGGTGGGAGGCAACATGGACGTGATGTTCGACAACCTGCCCTCGTCCATGGCGCAGATCAAGGCCGGCAAGCTCAAGGCCCTGGCCGTGACCAGCGCGCACCGTTCGGGCGCGCTGCCCGACGTGCCCACCGTCGAGGAAGCGGGCGGTCCCGCGCTCAAGGGCTACGAGGCCAGTTCATGGTTCGGCCTGCTCGCGCCCACAGGCACTTCGGCCGATACGGTGAACCGCATCCAGCAGGAAGTGGCCAAAGCCCTGGCCAGCCCCGCCGTGAAGGAGCGGCTGCTGTCGCAGGGCGCGATTCCCGGCGGCAATACCCCGGCCGAGTTCGCACGCCTCATCGACGGCGAGCACCGCAAGTGGGCTGCCGTCGTGAAGGCTTCGGGCGCAAAGGTGGACTGACCTACCAGGTCACTTCGCGCCCCTCGGCGGCGCTGCGGCGCAGCATGTCGAGCAGCGGCGTTGCGCGCTGGCGCAAGTGCACGGCCTCGGGGCGATCGCCGCCGTCTTCGTCCTGCGCTTGCGCCTCTTCCCTGGCCTGCGCGCGGGCACGCTCCTCGGCGGCAATGGCCGCCTCGATGGCGGCGATGGCGCCGGGGATCTGCTCCACGGTCACGATGCCGCTCTGCCCTGGCGTCTTGCCCATGATCTGCACGAGCTGGCGTCCGTTGGACTCCAGCATGATGACGTCGGCAGTGGCGCGTGATTTGAACTTGTACAGCATGGTGTCGGAAAGTCAGCGGTAGATGTACTCGCGGTTGAACGGGTAGACCGATTGTGCGCCGCGCATGCTGCCCGAGGACAGATCGCCGTCCGGCCGCGCCGCCAGCATCTGGTGCAAGGCCATCCAGCCGCGCTCGAAGCCCATGGCGCTGCCGGCCAGGTACAGGCGGTAGGCGCGCAGGGCCTTGGCGCCGTGCACCGGGTCGGTCTGGGCCGCGAGAATGCGCTCGGCCTCGGGCAGGCGTGCCTCCAGCGCGTCCGACCAGGCCCAGAGGGTGCGCGCATAGTGGGGCCTCAGGTTCTCCGTGTCGACCATCTCCAGGCCGGCGCGCGCCATGTCGTGCAGCACGGTGCTCACGTGCAGCAGCTCGCCGCCGGGAAAGATGTACTTTTCGATGAAGTCGCCCATGCCCGCGCCGAGCTGCGCGTTGTCCACCCCGGCCGAGGTGATGCCATGGTTGAGCAGCAGCCCGCCGGGCCGCAGCAGGTCGCGCACCGTCTCGAAGTAGGGCACCATCTGCACCCGCCCCACGTGCTCGAACATGCCCACGGAGGCCACCTTGTCAAAAGGCTCCTCCGTGCGCAGTTGCCGGTAGTCGCACAGCTCCACGCGCACGCGCCCCTGCAGGCCGCGGTCGGCGATCAGTTGCTTCACGTAGGCATGCTGGTTGCGCGAGAGTGTGATGCCCGTGGCCTGCACGGCATAGTGCTCGGCCGCGAACAGCAGCAGGCCGCCCCAGCCCGCGCCGATGTCCAGGAAGCGCTCCCCGGGCCGCAGGTCGAGCTTGCGGCAGATGTGGTCGAGCTTGGCCTCCTGGGCCTGCCCCAGCGTGAGCTGCGGGCTGCGGTAATAGGCGCACGAATAGATGCGGTGCGGGTCCAGCCACAACGCGTAGAAGTCGTCCGACAGGTCGTAGTGGAACTGCACCTGCTGCGCGTCGCGCGCCAGGGTGTGCCGCGCCATGGAGTGCACGCGCGCCATGGCCTGCGACCACCAGTGCGCGCTGCCGCGCACCGGGTCGGATTGCAG
>JASLFM010000101.1 GCA_030150585.1 Acidovorax sp. | reverse complement strand
CCTTACAAGCTCGATGCGTGGTCCAAGGGCGCGTCGGTCACCCTGGGCCGCTGGGACGGCTACCGCAACCCCGCGGCGGCGCGCATCCGCCGCGCCACGTTCCGCTTCATTCCCGACCCGGCCGCACAGGTGGCCGCGCTGCTCGCGGGCGACGTGGACGCATTCCCGCGCGTCACGCCGCGCAGCCTGGAGCAGTTCAAGGCCAACCCGCGCTTCCAGGTGATCGTGAGCGGTTCGCGCGCCAAGACCATCCTGGCGATCAACAACGCGCGCAAGCCCCTCGGTGACGTGCGCGTGCGCCGCGCCATCGCCGCCGCCATCGACCGCAAGGCCGTGATCCAGGGCGCCGCCGACGGCCTGGGCGTGCCCATCGGCAGCCACTACGTGCCTGGCGCCTTCGGCTATGTGGACACCACGGGCATCAACCCCTACGACGTCGAAAAGGCCAAGAGGCTGCTCGCCGAGGCGGGCGTGAAGACGCCGCTCGAGCTCACCATGACGCTGCCGCCCACGCCCTACGCCCGCCAGGGCGGCGAGGTCATTGCGGCCCAGCTCGCCAAGGTGGGCATCGTGGCCAAGCTGCAGAACGTGGAATGGGCGCAGTGGCTCAGCGGTACCTACGGCGCCAAGAACTACGACCTGACGCTGATCTCGCACGTGGAGCCCTTCGACCTCGGCAACTTCGCCAAGCCCGACTACTACTGGGGCTACCGCTCGGAAAAGTTCAACGCGCTGTACGAGCAGATCCAGAATGCCGCGCGCCCCGCGGACCGCGCACGCCTGCTGGGCGACGCGCAGCGCCTGCTCGCCGAGGACTCCGTGCACGCCTTCCTGTACCAGCCCCAGTGGGTCACGGTGGCCGCCAAGAACCTGCGTGGGCTGTGGAAGGACATGCCGGTGTTCGTGAACGACCTTTCCGCGCTGTCGTGGGCATGACGGCGCTCCACAACCTTTCGGCCCGCGAGCTGCTGGCCGCCTACCGCACACGCAGCCTTTCGCCCGTGGAGGTCACGCAAGATGTGCTCGACCACATCGCGCGCTGGGAGCCGCACCTGTGCGCCACCTACCTGCTGCGCCCCGAAGAGGCCCTGGCCCAGGCCCGCGCGAGCGAAGCGCGCTGGCGCGCGGGCCGGCCGCAAGGCCTGCTCGACGGCGTGCCAGCGACCATCAAGGAGAACATCGCCACGCGCGGCGACCCGCTGCCGCTGGGCACGGCCGCGAGCGTGCTCGCGCCCGCTCCGGCCGATGCGCCTCCGGCCGCGCGCCTGCGCGAGGCCGGGGCCGTGTTCATCGCCAAGACCACCATGCCCGACTACGGCATGCTCTCCTCGGGCCTGTCGTCCTTCCACCCGCTCGCACGCAATCCGTGGGATTTGAGCAAGGGCCCGGGCGGGTCGAGCGCGGGCGGCGGCGCGGCGGCCGCGGCGGGCTACGGGCCGCTGCACGTGGGCACCGACATCGGCGGATCGCTGCGCCTGCCCGCGAGCTGGTGCGGCATCTTCAGCTTGAAGCCCAGCCTGGGCCGCATCCCCATCGACCCACCCTACCAGGGCCGCGCCGCCGGCCCCATGACGCGCACCGTGGCCGACGCGGCACTCATGATGCAGGTGCTTAGCACCCCGGATGCGCGCGACAGCATGAGCCTGCCGGCACAGGACATCGCCTGGGACGGCTTCGACGCCGCACCCGAGCATTTGCGCGGCTTGAAGATCGGCCTGCAGCTCGATGCCGGCTGCGGCCTGCCCGTGGAGCCCGAGGTGCGCGCCGCCATTGAACAGGCCGCGCGCCGCTTCGAGCAGGCGGGCGCCATCGTCGAGCCCTTGGCGCCCTTCATGACCCCCGCCATGCTCGACGGCATGGACCGCTTCTGGCGCATGCGCTCCTACGTGGACCTGCAGGCCCTGCCCGCGGAGCGCCGCGCGCGCGTGCTGCCCTACATCCGTGCCTGGGCCGACAGTGCCGCCGGCATGAGCGGTGTCGAAGTCTTCCACGCGAGCCAGCAGTTCCACGCCGCCCGCGTGGCTGCCGTGCGGGCCTGCAGTGCATTCGACTACGTGCTCTCACCCGTGGCCCCCATGCCCGCCTTTGCGGCCAAGCTGCCCTCGCCCACCAACGATCCGCTGCGGCCGCTGGAGCACATCGGGTTCACCGTGCCGTTCAACATGTCGGAACAGCCGGCCGCATCGGTCAACTGCGGCTACACCACGAGCGGCCTGCCCATCGGCCTGCAGATCGCGGGGGCGCGCTTCGACGACCTCGGCGTGCTGCGCGTGGCCCACGCCTTCGAGCAGTTGCGCGGGCCGCAGTGCCCCTGGCCCGGACCGCCCGGGGCCTGAAGCGTTCAGGCAAAGCCCTCGACGAGCCGCTCGCGTGCGCGCCGCACGAAGTCCGATTCGCCCGCGCGCGGCGGCAGCACCACAAAGCTCGCCTGGGGCAGCGCGGGCAACCCCGCGCCGGCGCGCAGCGCCTGCACGCCCGCGCACAGGGCCGATTCGTTGAGGCAGGCCACGCCCAGGCCCGCAGCGAGTGCCGACTGCAGCCCCGCGACGCCCGAGGCCATGAGCGCCACGCTGAACGGAATGCGCCGCCGCTGCAACAGCGCCACGGTGAACTGGTGCAGCGAGCAAGTTTCTGGCAACGCGAGCAGCCGCAGCGGCGCTCCGGCCTCGCGCTGCCAGTGCGCGGCGGCCATCCAGCGCAGCGGCTCGCGCCGCAGCACCGGGCCCTTGCTGCGAGCGGGCCCGGCAGACGGCAGGCGCATGGTCAGCCCCACGTCGAACTCGCCGCGCGCATAGCCCGCCTCGATCGCCCCGCTCTTGTGCACTGCGACCTGCAGGCGCACCCCTGGGTGCTGCGACTGCATGCGCGCAAGCAGCCCTGCGAGTTCGGCGGGCCGGAAATAGTCCGTCACACCGAGCCGCAGCGTGCCTTCGAGCACCACGCCCTGCAAATCG
>JASLFM010000075.1 GCA_030150585.1 Acidovorax sp. | reverse complement strand
GGGCGATCCAGCGTGTGCTTCCGGGACAAACCCCGGCACAAAAGCGCCTGCTGGGCCAATTCGAGGCCGCGATCACCCACAAGGACTGGCCTGCCCTGCAGGGCGTGATGGTGGGCTACGCCAACCTGGGGCTGAACCCGGTAACCACGCCGGCCACCGCGCTCACGCAACCCGAGCCCGTAGCCGTGCTGCCCGACGATCTGGCCGAACAGCTCACGCGCCTGGTGGACAACCTCCTGCCCGCGCTGGGCGAGGACGACGTTCGCGTGCACGAACTTGCACAACAACTCACAAAACTGTTGCGCGAGGGCGCCGTGCCCGCATCCACGCTGGTGCTGTTGCTGAACAACTTCTGCTACCGGCTGTCCTTCGCCACCGAGGAACAGGCCGCGATCCGCCTGAGCCTGCTCGCACTGCTGCACCTCGTATTCGAGAACATCGCCGCACTCAGTCCCGACGACCAGTGGCTGCGCGGACAGGCCGAGGCGCTGATGGCAGCCTCCACCCCGCCGCTCACGCTGCGCCGGCTCGACGATGTGCAGCGGCGTCTGAAGGACGTGATCTTCAAGCAGACCGAGGCGCGCGAACGCCGGGCCGAGGCACAGGAGCAGATGAAGGAGCTGCTTGCCACCTTCATTGAGCGCCTGGCGAAGATGACCACGTCAAGCGACCAGTTCCACGGCACCATGGAGCGCTGCGCCGAACTGATCGGCAAGGCCACGCGCATCGAGGAAATCGCTCCGGTGCTGGAAGAGGTCATGGCCGCCACGCGCGCCATGGCCGTGGACAGCCGCCTCGTGCACGATGAGCTGCAGACCCTGCGCGAGCGCGCCGAGGAAAAGCGCTCGGAAATCGCCAAGCTGCAGGCAGAGCTGGACCGCGCCAGCGCCCAGGCACGCCATGACCCGCTGACTGGCTCGCTCAACCGCAAGGGTCTCGATGAGGTCATGGAGCGCGAGATCGCGCGCGCGCGGCGCAGCGGCTCGCCCCTGTGCGTGTCGCTGCTCGACGTGGACAACTTCAAGGCGATCAACGACCGCCTGGGCCACGGCACGGGGGACGCAGCCCTGGTGCACCTGGCCGAAGTGACGCGCGCCGTGATGCGCCCGCAGGACATGCTGGCGCGATACGGCGGCGAAGAGTTCGTGCTCGTGCTGCCCGACACCTCGCTGTCCCAGGGTGTGGAGGCCATGACGCGGCTGCAGCGCGAGCTCACCACGCGTTTTTTCCTGCAGAACGACGAGAAGGTGCTCATCACCTTCAGCGCGGGCGTGGCCCAGTTGGCCTCCACGGAAACCAGCTCGGAAGCCATCCGCCGCGCCGACCAGGGCATGTACCTGGCCAAGCGCTCGGGCAAGAACCGCGTGATGGCCGCATGAACCCGGACCGGCGCGCCCTCCTGCGGCGCGCGGCCCTCGCGGCCGCGGCCACCCAGCTGCCGCGCTGGGCCTGGAGCGGCGAAACCTTGCGCAATGACCCGTTCGCCCTCGGCATCGCCAGCGGCGATCCCACGCCCGATGGGGTGGTGCTCTGGACGCGACTCGTTCCCTCCGAGCCCGGCGCGGCCCAGGCGGCGCTCACCGTGCATTGGGAGCTGGCGGACGACGCGGGATTTCGCCGCATCGTGCAGCGCGGCCAGGCCCAGGCCCGGCCCGAATGGGGTCACAGCGTGCACGTGGAACTGCAGGGCCTCGCACCCGGCCGCTGGTACCACTACCGCTTCCTGCACGGCGACGCCGTGAGCGCCACGGGCCGCACGCGCACCGCCCCGGCGCCGCAGGAGCTGCCCGCGCGGCTGCGCGTGGCATTCGCCTCGTGCCAACGCTGGGAGCACGGCCACTACGCCGCCTGGCGCCATGTGGTGGACGACGCGCCGGACCTCGTGCTCTTCCTGGGCGACTACATCTACGAATATGCGAGCCCGCCGGACCCCACGGGCCTGGCCCGCGTGCACACGCTGCGCACCGCGCGCACCCTGGCCGACTACCGCGACCGCTACGCGCTGCACAAGAGCGACCCGCTGCTGCAGGCCGCACACGCCGCCTGCCCGTGGAGCGTCACCTGGGACGACCACGAGGTGCAGAACGACTACGCCGGCGCCCTCGGCCGCGACGGCGGCACGCCGGCCTTCCAGGCCATGCGCCTGGCCGGCTGGCAGGCCTTCTACGAAAACATGCCCCTGCGCGCGGCGAGCCTGGCGCGCGGCGTGGACGCGCTGCAGGTGTACCGCAGCCTGTCCTGGGGGCGCCTGGCGCGCATCCACCTGCTCGACACGCGCCAATTCCGCGACTGGCAGGCCTGCCGCAAGGACGGCAGCAGCGGCGCAGGCGGCGTGCGCCCCGGAGACTGCGCGGCCTGGAGCGACCCGCGGCGCACGCTACTGGGCGCCGCGCAGGAGCACTGGCTCGACGCACGCCTGGCCGGGCACTCCGCCGAAGACGCGCCACGCTGGAGCGTGATCGCGCAGCAAACGCTGTTCGCGCCGCGCCACTACCCCTCGGGCGTGCGCAGCACCGACAGCTGGGACGGCTACCCCGCCGCGCGCGAGCGCCTGCTGCAGTCGCTGCAGCGCCACCCGCAGCGCAACGCCGTGTTCCTGGGCGGCGACATCCACCAGAACTACGTGTGCAACGTGCTCGCCGAACCGGACCGGGCGGACGCTGCGGTGCTCGCCAGCGAGTTCTGCGGCACGTCCATCACCTCGCGCTCAGGCACCACGCAGGCCAAGGTGGACGCCATCGCCCAACACAACCCCCACGTGCTGCTCGCGCGCTGCGACCTGCGCGGCTATGGCCTGGCCGACGTAACGCCCACGCGCTGGACCACCACGCTGCGCGTGCTCGACGACCCGCTGCGTGCCGACAGCGGCGCCACCAGCCTGGCACGCTTCGTGGTGGAAGACGGCCAGCCCGGGCCGCAGCACGCCTGAATTCGCTCCTCTTTCAATAGCTGCCAGGGAAGGTCTGCGCAATGCGCAATGCGCTGTGAGATGTGCTGATGCCGAACTGCCAAGCCAATTTGCTGCGTCAGCATCGTCAGGGCTCGGCACCAGGCTGTTTTCGACTCATTTCACA
>JASLFM010000554.1 GCA_030150585.1 Acidovorax sp. | reverse complement strand
CAGCCGCGCTACGACGGCTTCGTGGCAGGTGTGCACCAGTTGCTCGAAGAACAGCAGCCCGGCACGGCCGCCGAAGTGCCCGGCCTGCCCGCCGAGATCGACGTGCAGACCACCGCGCGCTACACGCGCGCCGTGCTCGCGGGCGAACGGCCCGTGCCCGCCGCGCTTGCGCGGCAGGTGGAACACATCTTGCACCTGGTGGATCAGACCACCACGGAGACCACCCCATGAGCCAGCCCCCGACCTCTCTCCACGGCGCCGCACGGCGCGGCAGTTGCACGCTGGTGGGCGCGGGCCCGGGCGACCCCGAGCTGCTCACCCTCAAGGCGCTCAAGGCCATCCAGGCCGCCACCGTGCTGCTGGTGGACGACCTGGTGAGCGACGACATCGTGGCACACGCCTCGCCGAGCGCGCGCGTGGTGTATGTGGGCAAGCGCGGCGGCTGCAAGAGCACGCCGCAGGCCTTCATCGAGAAGCTCATGCTCATGGCGGTGCACGAGGGCGAGCACGTGGTGCGCCTCAAGGGCGGCGACCCCTTCATCTTCGGGCGCGGCGGCGAGGAGGTGGAGCACCTGCGCGCAGCGGGCGTGGAGGTGCAGGTCATCAACGGCATTACGGCGGGCCTGGCGGGCCTGACGGCGCTGGGTGCGCCGCTCACGCACCGCGAGCATGCGCACGGTGTGGTCTTCATCACGGGCCACGCCAAACCCGGCGGCTCGGACACGGACTGGCGTCAGCTCGCGGCCACGGCACGCGATGCCAAGCTCACGCTCGTCATCTACATGGGCATGAGCGGCGCGGCGCGCATCCAGGCCGAGTTGCTGCAGGGCCTGCCCGCCCACACACCAGCCGTCGTGGTCCAGCACGCCAGCCTGCCGAACCAGCGGCATGCGGTGACCACGCTGGGCGAACTGCATGCCACCATCGAGCGCGAACACCTCGCCAGCCCCTCGGTCATCGTGGTGGGCGACGTGGTGCGCGGCGTGGCCGCGCTGCAAATCTCACCGCCCCAGCAGCAGCACGCGGGCTAAGGGCCCGTTCAGGCCTTGCCGGCGGCCTCGATACGCACCTGCTCGAAGCGGGCGGCCTGCTCGCGGCGCAGCTCCTTGCGCAGCAGCGCGGCGGCCCAGCGGCGGCGCTCGTCGTGCGTGCCGGGCGACAGCGTGGGCACGGCCGTGGGCTTTCGGTCCTCGTCCACCGCCACCATGGTGAAGAAGCAGCTGTTCACATGCCGCACCACCTGGGTGCGGATGTTCTCGGCCACCACCTTCACGCCCACCTCCATCGACGACGTGCCCGTGTAGTTCACGCTTGCGAGGAAGGTGACGAGTTCGCCCACGTGGATGGGCTGCAGGAAGGTCACCTGGTCCACGCTCAGCGTGACGGTGTAGCAGCCCGAGTAGCGGCTCGCGCAGGCGTAGGCCACCTGGTCCAGCAGCTTGAGGATGGCGCCGCCATGGACGTTGCCGGAGAAGTTGGCCATGTCGGGCGACATGAGCACGGTCATGCTGAGCTGGTGGGCGGGCAGGTTCATGGCTGCGATTCTAGGAAGCGAAGCTGTCAGCCGCATGCACATGGCCGCTTGGCTACACTCGCGCGCGTCGCACCACAACAACAGCGCGGGAGCCCAAGGATGCTGGACAAACTCAACGACTTCACCGAGAGCCACGGCGCACTGCGCAGCGGCCGGGGCCTCATCACGGGCGTGATCGCGCTCACGCTCGGTGCGCTGTGCCTGCTGGGTGTGCTGGCCTTCCACTTTCCCGAATACCTCACCACGCCCGAGCTGCGCAAGAGCTACGACGTGGCGGTGATCCGCCAGATCATGTTCTGGGCCATGGTGGCGGCGGGCGGCCTGTCGCTCGTGAACATCGTGTTCAACCGCTCGCGCTGGCTGTCGAGCTTCGCGTTCGGCCTGGTGGCGCTCACAGCGCTGCTGGGCGGCCACAAGGTCGAGGTGAACCCGAACTTCCCCGACCACACGCCCTACATCGGCCTGGACTGGTTCATCCTCGACCTGCTGGGCAGCTCGCTGATCTTCATCTTCATCGAAAAGCTGTTCGCGCTGCGCAAGGACCAGCCCATCTTCCGCGCCGAGTGGCAGACCGACTTCCACCACTTCATCGTGAACCACATGGTGGTGGGCTTCGTGCTGCTGGCCACCAACCTCATGGTGCACAAGTTCTTCGGCTGGGCCGCGCACGACGGCGTGCGCGGATGGGTGCAGGGGCTGAACTTCTGGGTGGCGCTGTTCCTCATCATTCTCGTGGCCGACCTCGTGCAGTACTGGACGCACCGCGCCTACCACGAGGTGCCGCTGCTGTGGCGCCTGCACGCCGTGCACCACAGCGTGAAAAGCATGGACTGGATGGCGGGCTCGCGCCAGCACATCCTGGAGCTGCTGATCACGCGCACGCTGGTGCTCGCGCCCATCTACGTGCTTGGGTTCAGCAAGGAAGTGATAGACGCCTACATCGTCATCGTGGGCTTCCAGGCCGTGTTCAACCATGCCAACGTGAGCGTGCGCCTGGGGCCGCTGCGCCACCTCATCGTCACGCCCAATTTCCACCACTGGCACCACAGCCAGGACCAGGAGGCGCTGGACAAGAACTACGCCGCGCACTTCGCGTTCCTCGACTACCTGTTCGGCACGGCCGTGAAGAGCGACAAGCCCTGGCCCGAGCAGTACGGGGTGCTGGGCGACTACGTGCCCAACGGCTTCGTGCAGCAATTCAAGTTTCCGTTCACCTGGAAGGGCTGAAGCGCTCCTCACGGCCCGGGGAGGCTGTCACCCAGGCGTCATTTCCACCGGATTAGCCCCACCGGGACATACCCCGAAGGCAGGGCCGCAACGGCCCGGCACGCGCCAACAATGCCGACCGGAAAAAGCCCGAGAGGAGACCCGCGTGCCCCGACAAGCCAGCCATCGCCCAGCCCCCACACCCGACGCACCCCGCCGACGCACCCTGCATGGCTTGGCCGCCGGTGCCGTGGCGCTTGCCCTGCCGCCCATGGCCCGCGCCCAGGCCCGGGGCGACATTCCCGTGGGCCGCTCCAGCGCGCTCTCGGGCGGCATGGCGCCGTTCCTCGCGCCCATCCACGAGGGGCAGAAGGCGGCCATCGCGGACCTCAACGCACAGGGCGGCATCGGCGGGCGCAAGGTGCGCATCGTGTCGCTGGACGACGGCTTCGACGCCCAGCGCGCGCTCGAGAACGCACGCAAGCTCGTCGAGGCCGAAGGCGCCGTGGCCCTGTTCGGCCAGGCCGGCACCTCGCAGGTGCTCGCGCTGCTGCCCTACCTGGCACAGGCCCGCACGCCGCTGGTCGCCGTCTACACCGGCAGCCCTGCCGTGCGCGCGGCGCAAAGCCCCTGGCTGTTCACCACCAGCGTCAGCTATGCCGACGAGCTCGTGAAGATCGTGCGCAACCTCGCGGCGATCCAGACCACGCGCATCGCCGTGGCCTACGAGAACAACGACTTCGGCAAGCTCGCCCTGCCGCTCGTGGAGAAGGCCGCGGCCGCCGAGGGCGCCACCCTGGTGGGCGCGCACGCGATGGACAGCAGCGGCAAGGATGCCGAGGCCGCCGCCCGGGCCCTGGCCGGCCTCAAGCCCCAGGCCGTGGTAATGATCGCCGCCGGACCGCCCGTGGTGGCCTACGTGCGGGCCCACCGCGCGCAGGTGGGCGTGCCCCTGTATACCCTGTCGCTGGGCGCGGGCGCGCAGGTCATCAAGGCCCTGGGCGACGACGCGCGCGGCCTGGCCGTAGCGCGTACCACACCCTCGCCGCTGCGCAGCACCATCCAGGTCACGCGCGACTTCCAGGCCTCGATGAAGCGCCACAACCTTGACGCGAACTACGACCGCTACATCGGCTACCTTGACGCGCGTGTGCTCATCGAGGGCCTACGCGCGGCCGGCCCGGGCGTCACCGGCCCCGGGCTGGCCCACGCCATGGAAGGGCTGGGCCGGCTGGACCTGGGCGGCCACACTTACCAGTTCAGCGCCCAGAACCACAACGGCTCCAGCTACGTGGACATCGCCGTGATCGGCCCCGGCGGCCAGTACATGCGCTGACGGGGCGCCTGCCTCAGTCCCGGGCCCGCAGGCTGCTTAGTTCGCTTTCGAGCGCCTTCAACTGCTCGCGCAGTTCCGTGTCACGTTCCTCACACGCGACCTTGTCCTTGGCTGCCGCCGCGCGTTCCTGCGCGTACATGGAGCCCGACGCCAGGCTGCGCCGCAGCGGACCCACCTGGGCCGCCGCCTCTTGCTGCGCCGCGCATTCCTGCTGGTTGCGATCGATGGCCGCGCGCGCCTGGGGTACGCCCTGGGTCTCCAGGTAGGTCTTGCGCTGCCAGGTCTCGCCGAACACGCCCTCCTTCATGGCGGCCGGGCTGGGCTGCGCCGGGCTGACGCCCTCGATGGCGGGGCGCACGTCGATCCTCTCGCCCTGGCCCGCGCAGGGCGCGTCCTGGAACGACACCCTGCCGTCGGCGCCGGTGCATTTGTTGACGGCCCAGGCCGGGGCCAGGCAGCCCAGTGCCAGGGCGCAGACGGCATACCGAATCGGGTTCATGGAACAGCTCCTTGGCGGGTGGATAGTGCATGCTACCGCGCCTCAGCACCTACAATCCGCCGCTCCCATGACCACCCCATTCTTTGACGCCGTCATCATCGGCGCCGGCGCCGCCGGCCTGTTCTGCGCCGCGCAGGCGGGCCAGCGCGGCCTGAAGGTGCTGCTGATCGACCATGCCGACAAGGTGGCCGAGAAGATCCGCATCTCGGGCGGCGGGCGCTGCAACTTCACCAACCGCGACCTCGACCCGCGCGCGCCGCACCGCCATTTCGTGGGGCAGAACCCGCAGTTCTGCCGCTCGGCCCTGTCGCGCTACCAGCCAGGCGATTTCATCGCGCTGGTACAGCGCCACGGCATCCCCTTCCACGAAAAGCACAAGGGCCAGCTCTTCGCCGACCGTTCGGCCGAAGACCTCATCGCCATGCTGCTCGCCGAATGCGCGGACGGCCGGGTGGAGCGCTGGCAGCCTTGCAGCGTCAGGAAAATAGGCTTTTCCGCCCCCAGCGCCGATGGGGTGGGCGCGCACAGCTATCAAATCGATACTGACCGAGGCACGGTAGAGACCGCCAGCCTCGTGATCGCCACCGGCGGCCTGTCCATTCCCAAGATCGGCGCCACCGATTTCGGCTACCGGATCGCCCACCAATTCGGCCTGCCGCTGGTCGAGCGCCGCCCGGGCCTCGTGCCGCTGACTTTCGACGGCGATGCCTGGGCGCCCTACGCCCAGCTCGCAGGCCTGGCATTGCCTGTGGAGATCAGTACTGGCGTCAAAAAGGAACGCATGGTTTTCCACGAAGACCTGCTGATCACGCACCGCGGGCTTTCGGGCCCGGCGGTACTGCAGATTTCGAGCTACTGGCAGCCCGGCCAGCCGCTGGCCATCGACCTGGCCCCGGGCGTGGATCTGCCCGCCGCGCTGGCCCAGGCCAAGGCGCGGTCGAAGAAACTCATCGCCAACGAGCTCGCCACGCTGGTGCCCGGCCGCCTGGCCGACGCCTGGGCCGGCCAGAGCCCGGATTGGCAACGCCCCATCAACGAGGCCGCCGACAAGGCCCTTGCGCGCCTGGCCGAGCGGCTCTCGCGCTGGGAGCTCACGCCCACGGGCACCGAGGGCTACAAGAAGGCCGAAGTCACGCTGGGCGGCGTGGACACACGCGCGCTCTCGCAGCAGACCATGGAGGCCAAGGCCCAGCCGGGCTTGTACTTCATCGGCGAAGTGGTGGATATCACGGGCTGGCTCGGCGGCTACAACTTCCAGTGGGCCTGGGCCAGCGCCCATGCCTGCGCGCAGGCGCTGCCGGTGCACTGAGCGCCTCAGGCATTCACCACCTCGCTCCAGCGCGCCACACCCAGCCAGTCGCGCAGCGCCACGGCGCCCTGGGGCGAGATTTCGAGCACGCGCGAGCCCGCCGCGCGCCGCAGCCAGCCGCGGTCCAGGCAGTGCGCGCACAGCATGGCCCCCAGCCGCCCCGCCATGTGCGGGCGGCGCTCGCTCCAGTCCAGGCAGGGCCGGCAGAGTGGGCGCCGCGCGGCGCCGGTGGCCAGCGCCTCCTGCGGCGCGAGCCCCAGCGGCCGCAGCACGGCCTCGGCGCGCTCCGTTACTTGGCCACCCGCCTCGTCGTCGAAGGTGATCGCCCCCTGCTCCAGCAGGTGCGCCGCGATGGCCACGCCCAGGCGCCCCGCGATGTGGTCATAGCAGGTGCGCGCCTGGCGCAGCGCCGCATCGCGCGGCCCCACGGCCACGGGACGCGGGGCAGGAGCCTGCCGCACAGCCAGCTGCATCAGCCCTTCGAGCAGGCGCGCCACCTCGGGCGAGGCCAG
>JASLFM010000553.1 GCA_030150585.1 Acidovorax sp. | reverse complement strand
TGATCACTTTGAAGGATTCGGAGATCGACAGCGAACCGGTGGCACCGTACATCATCGACAGGCCGTACAGCAGGAAGCCGCTGGCCAGAGCGCCAAGGACGAAGTACTTCATCGCGGCCTCAGTCGACACCGCATGGTCACGGCGCAGCGCGACCAGGGCGTAGAGCGACAGGCTCATCAGTTCCAGGCCGAGGTAGACGACGAGGAAGTTGTTCGCCGACAGCATCACGTTGACGCCCAGGAGCGAGAACAGGCTGAGGATGAAAAGTTCGCCCTTGAGCATCTCGCGCACGCCGGCATAGGGGCGCGCATAGACGAGGGTGACCAGCGTGGCCAGGCAGGCGAAGCCGGCCAGCAGGTGGCCCATCGGGTCGGCGACGACCATGCCTTGCATGGCATAGGTGGTCATGCCGGCATTGAAGTAGCAGAAATGCATGACCGCCACGGCGACCAGCGTCAGCTGGGTCAGCCAGTAGGTCGGGCGGCGCTGTTCATCGGTGACCCAGAGGTCCACCAGCGCGACGACGCAGCCCATCGCCAGCAGCAGGATTTCGGGATAGATCGCGAGCCAGTTCATGTCGTTCATTGTTTTGCCTCAGCTCGCCATCAACCCGGGATCTTGCTGAGCGCGACATGCTGCAGCAGCTCGGTGACCGAGACGTGCATCACGTCGGTGAAGGGCTTGGGATAGACGCCCATGTAGAGCGTGGCCACGGCCAGCAGGCCCAGCATGACGAATTCGCGGCGGTTGATGTCGGTGAGTGCGCGCACGTTGTCGTTGGCGATGTCGCCGAAGTACACGCGCTTGATCATCCACAGGGTGTAGGCCGCGCCGAACACCAGGGCCGTGGCGGCGATGCCGCCCAACCAGAAGTTGGCCTTGACGGTGCCGAGGATGACCATCCATTCGCCGACGAAGCCGGCCGTGGCGGGCAGGCCGCAATTGGCCATGCCGAAGAACACGGCGAAGGCCGTGAACGTGGGCATGGTGTTGACGACGCCGCCATAGGCCGCGATCTCACGCGAATGCACACGGTCGTACAGCACGCCGATGCACAGGAACATGGCGCCCGACACGAAACCGTGCGAGATCATCTGCACCAGACCGCCGGACACGCCCAGCTCGTTGAAGACGAAGAAGCCCAGAGTCACGAAACCCATGTGCGCGATGGACGAGTAGGCCACCAGCTTCTTCATGTCCCTCTGCACCAGGGCCACCAGGCCGATGTAGACGACGGCGATCAGCGACATGGCGATGATGAGCCAGGCCCATTCGCGTGCGGCGTCCGGCGCGATCGGCAGCGAGAAGCGCAGGAAGCCATAGCAACCCAGCTTCAGCATGATGGCTGCCAGCACGACGGAGCCGCCGGTGGGCGCCTCGACGTGGGCATCGGGCAGCCAGGTGTGCACCGGCCACATCGGCACCTTGACCGAGAACGCGGCCAGGAAGGCGAAGAACAGCCAGGTCTGCGCGCCGCCCGGCAGCGGCAGCTTGTGCCAGGTCTGGATGTCGAAGCTGCCGGCCGACTGGTAGTACAGATAGAGCAGCGCGACCAGCATCAGCAGCGAGCCGGCCAGCGTGTACAGGAAGAACTTGAACGCGGCATAGACGCGATTCGGGCCGCCCCAGACACCGATGATGATGTACATCGGGATCAGCGTGGCCTCGAAGAACACGTAGAACAGCATGCCGTCCAGCGCGCTGAACACGCCCACCATCAGGCCTGACAGGATCAGGAACGCGCCCATGTACTGGTTGACGCGTGTCTCGATGACCTCCCAGGCCGAGATGACGACGATGATGGTGATGAAGGCCGTCAGCGGCACGAACCACATCGAGATGCCATCCACACCCAGGTGGTAGCGGATGTTGAAGCGTTCGATCCAGGACTGGTTTTCGACGAACTGCATCGCAGCCGTCGTCGTGTCGAAGCCCGTGATCAGCGGGAGGGTGACGAGGAAACTCGCCACGGCCGCGACCAGCGCCATCCAGCGCACGGCCGGGGCCTGTTCATCGCGCCCGAGCGCCAGCAGCAGCGCGCCGCAGGCGATGGGCAGAAAAATCGCAAGACTCAGCAACATTCTTGTTCTCCGCCTCGTCGATCAGAGCCCGAACAGGGCACTGAACTGGGGCTTGATATAGGGCCAGAGCTGCCAGGTCATCAGACCCATGACGCCGAGGATCATGACCAGCGCATACCAGTACAGATAGCCCGTCTGCACGCGACGCACCAGAGCTGCAATGCCACCGATGGTCTTCGCGGACCCGTTGATGATGACGCCGTCGATCAGGGCAGCATCACCGCCCTTCCACAGACCCGTGCCAATGAGGCGGGCTGCGCGGGCCAGGATGTTCTCGTTGATCCAGTCCATGAAGTACTTGTTCTCCAGGACGATGATCAGCGGGCGCAGCACCTTGGCCAGGGTCGCCGGGATGCTGGGGGCGACCATGTAGAACACATAGGCCGTGACAACGCCAGCGAGCGCCAGCCAGAACGGCAACGTGGACAGGCCGTGCAATGCCATTGCGGCCGCGCCGTGGAAGCCTTCTGCCAGTTCCTCCATCGCCGGGTGAGCGTGCAGGTTGACCAGGATCGCATCCTTGAAGAACTCGCCAAACAGCATCGGCTGGATGGTCATGAACCCGATGACGACCGAGGGAATGGCCAGCAGCACCAGCGGCACCGTGACGACCCAGGGCGACTCGTGCGGCGTGTGGTCGTGACCATGGCCGTGATCATCGTGGTGATCGTGCTCGCCCGGGAAGGGCTTGTGGTGGAAGTTCTCCTTGCCATTGAAGACCAGGAAGTACATCCGGAACGAGTAGAAGGCCGTCACGAACACGCCGGCGATGACGGCGAAGTAGGCGAAGCCCGCGCCAGGCAGGGTGCTGGCGTGCACGGCCTCGATGATCGAGTCCTTGGAGTAGAAGCCCGAGAACAGCGGCGTGCCGATCAGCGCGAGTGAGCCCAGCAGCGACGTGATCCACGTGATGGGCATGTACTTGCGCAGGCCGCCCATGTTGCGGATGTCCTGGTCATGGTGCATGCCCATGATGACGGAGCCGGCACCGAGGAACAGCAGCGCCTTGAAGAAGGCGTGCGTCATCAGGTGGAAGACGGCGACCGAGTAGGCCGACGCGCCCAGCGCCACGGTCATGTAACCCAGCTGCGACAACGTCGAG
>JASLFM010000543.1 GCA_030150585.1 Acidovorax sp. | reverse complement strand
GGCATCCAGTTGCTGGAACAGGCCGTGCTTGACGGCGATGTCCTCGAAGGCCGCCTCGATGACCAGGTCCGCCTGCGCGAGGTCCTGCAGGGCCGTGGAGCCGTGGATGCGTGCCAGGCGCGCCTGCATCTGCGCCTCGTCCAGCTTGCCCTTGGCCACCGTGGCGGCGTAGTTGCGGCGGATCGTCTCCAGGCCTTTGGCAAGGGCCGCATCGGCAACCTCGACCAGCGTCACGGTGTAGCCCGCATTGGCGAAGGCCATGGCGATGCCGCCACCCATCGTGCCCGCGCCGATCACGCCCACACGCTACACGGGGCGCAGGGCCGTGCCTCGCGCATCTACCGGCGGCTTGGCGGCTTCGCGCTCGCCGAAGAACAGGTGGCGCAGCGCCTTGGACTGCGTGCCGTTCACGAGTTCGACGAAGCGCTGCCGCTCGAACGCCAGTCCTTCCTGCAACGTGCCCCCCTGCGACTTCTCCACGCAGGCGATGCACTGCAGCGGCGCTTCCAGGCCCCGCGCGGTCTTGCGCGCCTTCTCGCGCGCGGTACCGAAAAGCGCAGCCGCATCGGCGGGCGGCGTCACGGCACGCGCACCGGTGGGCCGCAGCGCCTTCGCGGGATCGAGCCCGGCCGCGAACGCGATGGCCTGCGCCAGCCAGTCGCCTTCGAACACCGCGTCCAGCAGGCCCGCCTCCAGCGCCTTGGCGGCGCTGACCGTCTTGCCGGAGACGATCCAGTCCAGCGCCGTCTCGACGCCCACGAGCCGGGGCAGGCGTTGCGTGCCGCCGCCCCCCGGCAGCAGGCCCAGCTTCACCTCGGGCAGCGCCACCACTGCCTGCGCGTCGGCCACACGCCAGTGGCAACCCAGGGCCAGCTCCAGGCCGCCGCCGAGCGCGGAGCCGTGGATGGCGGCCACCACGGGCTTGCCGAGGTTCTCGATGCGCTGGATCAGCTGGGGCGTGGTCGGCTCGGCCACGCCTTGGGGCGTATTGAACTCGCGGATGTCCGCGCCACCCGAGAACATGCGCCCCTCGCCCGCGAGCACGATAGTGTCGATGGCCGTGTCCGCCACGGCCGCGTCCAGCGCCGCCGACAGGTGCTGGCGCAGTGCGAACGACAGGCCGTTGACGGGCGGGTTGGCCCAGCGGACCAGGGCCACCCGGCCGTGGCGCTCGAAGCGGTCACTCATCGCAGTTCCACCAGGGGCTGGCCTTCGGCCACTTCCGCGCCCACCTCGATCAGGTAGCGCACGACGGTACCGCCGCCCTCCGCCTCGACGGGAATCTCCATCTTCATGGATTCGACGATCAGCAGCGGATCGCCGGCCGACACGCTGTCGTTGGGAGCGGTGCAATGGGCGACGACGCGGCCCGCCAGGGGGGAGCAGAGAGTGGGCATGGGAAATCTCCGGGATGGACGTTGTTTCAGAGGGGGCGCGATGCGATCGCGGCGCCCAATTGGGTGTGCAGTTCGCCGGCCGTGAACGCCGGGTCGCGCAGGACGCGCAGCACGTAGGGGATGTTGGTTTTCACGCCCTCGATGCGAAAGCGCTCCAGCGCGCCGGCCAGCCGGTCGACCGCCGCGCCCCGGTCGGTGCCATGCGCGATGACCTTGGCGAGCATCGGGTCGTAGTGGCTCGATACGCGGGTGCCGGCGGCATAGCCCGTCTCCACGCGGATGCCCGCGCCCGCCGGGGGCTCGAACACGGCCAGCGCGCCAGGCGACGGGAAGAAGCGCACGGGGTCTTCGGCGTAGATGCGCGCCTCCACCGCATGGCCGCGGCATGCGATGGGCGCGGGCAGCACGGCGGCAAGCGGCTCGCCCGCGGCCAGCCGGATCTGCGCCGCGACGATGTCCACGCCCGTGACCTCTTCCGTCACCGCATGCTCGACCTGCAGCCGCGTATTGACTTCAAGGAACGTGAAACCCGTCGCGGACGTGTAGAGCATCTCCACGGTGCCGATGACGTCGTAGCCGATGCCAGACAGGATCGCCTCCAGCCGCCGGGCCATGGCCTGCACCGCATCGCGGGGAATACCGGGCGCAGGGGCCTCTTCCACGACCTTCTGGTTGCGGCGCTGCACGGAGCAGTCGCGCTCGTACAGGCAGCGCACCTGTCCGTAGCGGTCCGCCAGGAACTGGAACTCCACGTGCCGCGGCGTATCGATCAGCGTCTCGAAATACAGCTCCGAGGTGCCGAAGGCCTTGGCCGAGGTGGACTGCGCCTGCCGCCAGGCGGCCGCGATCTCCTCCGCCCCGCGCACCGGCAGCATGCCTATGCCGCCGCCGCCGTTCGCGGGCTTGAGCATGAGGGGGAAGCCCATGCCGCGGGCGACCCGCGCCACCTCGTCGAGGTCGTCCGGCAGCAGCGCGCTGCTGCGCGTCATGGGCATGCCGTGTGCCTGCATCAGCGCGCGCGCCGCCGTCTTGTGGCCCAGGGCCTTGATCCAGCGCGGGCTGGGGCCGATGAAGCACAGCCCCTCGGCCTCCACGCGCTCGGCGAAGGCCGCGTTCTCGGACAGGAAGCCGTAGCCCGGGTGCACCGCATCCGCGCCGCTCTCCCGCGCCGCGCGCAGCACGGCCTCCTGGTTCAGGTAGCTCGCGGTGGCGGGCGCGTCGCCGATGCAGAGGGCTGCGCCGGCTTCTTTCACGTAGGGCATCTGTTCGTCGGCGGTGGAGTGCGCCGCGACGGACTCGATCCCCAGGGCCTTCGCGGCACGGATCACGCGGGCCGCCACCGCGCCGCGGTTGGCGACCAGGATGCGGCGGATGGGACGGGGCGCCTGCCCTGGCACGGCCTCGCTCATGGACGGAACCCGAAGCGCACCGGGCCGGCCTGGCGCAGCGGCGCAGCCAGGTTGGCGAACTCCACCAGCAGGGCGCGCGTGTCCTGCGGGTCGATGATGTCCTCCACCACGAACGCCTCGGCGCTGCGGAAGGGCGACGTCAGGCCGCGCACGCGGGCCTCGATGCGCGCACGGGCCGCATCGGGGTCACTGGCCGCCTCGATCTCGGCCTTGTAGGCCACCTCCAGCCCGCCCTCGATGGGCAGCGAGCCCCATTGCGCCGAAGGCCATGCATACCGGAAGTTGAAGCGGTCGGCGTTCTGGTGCCCGCCCCCGGCCACGCCGAAAGCCTTGCGCAGAATCACCGTGCACCAGGGCACCGTGCTCTGCGCCACGGCCGTGAGGGCGCGCACGCCGGCGCGCATCACGCCTTCCTTCTCGGCCTCCAGGCCGATGCGGAAGCCCGGCACGTCCACGAGGTTGAGCACCGGCAGGTGGAACTGTTCGGCCAGGTCGACCATGCGCATGTACTTCTCGGTCGTCTGTCGGTCCCAGGCACCGCCGTAGTGGTAGGGGTCGCTCGCGACGACGACGACCGGCCAGCCGTCGATGCGCGCCAGGCCCGCCGCGATGGCCTTGCCCCAGTGGCGGCCGATCTCCATGAACGAGCCGCTGTCCACCAGGGTCTCCACGATGGTGCGGATCTTGTAGACCGAGCGCGTGTTTTCCGGAATGGCGTTGCGCAGCGCCGCCTGGTTCGGCGAGGCGTCGCGCCCGCCCTCGGCGCGCGGCGGCAGCTCGTGCACGGACGCCGGCAGGTACGAAAGGAACCTGCGCGCACGCTCGAACGCCTCGGTCTCCGAGGCAACCTCGTCGTCCACCACACCATTGCGGGCGTGGATCTGGGCGCCGCCGAGTTCGTTCTTTTCAAGCACCTGCCCCGTGCGCGCCACCACGGGTGGGCCCGCTACGAAGAGTTGCGCGGTATCGCGCACCATGACCGAGTAGTGGCTGGCGGACACGCGCGCCGCGCCCAGCCCCGCCACCGACCCCAGCGCCAGCCCCACGACGGGCACGGTGGCCAGGTTGCGCGCAATGTAGGGCCAGGACTTGAGCTTGGGCAGCAGCGTGTGCCCCTTGAGCTCGATGTTCTTCACCGAGCCGCCGCCGCCCGTGCCGTCCACCAGGCGCACCAGGGGCAGGCGCAGGTCGTGCGCCATCTGCTCCGCCACGATCATCTTGTCGCCCACGGCGCCGTCATTGGCGCCGCCGCGCACGGTGAAGTCATCGCCCATCACCACGGCAGGCCTGCCGCCGATGCGCGCACGCCCCATCACCAGGTTCGCGGGCGTGAAATCGGCCAGCCGGCCTTCTTCGTCGTACTGCCCCGAGCCAGCCAGGCCGCCCACTTCGACGAGCGAGCCTTCGTCCACGAGCAGCGCGATGCGCTCGCGCACGGGGATCTTCCCGTTGTCGCGGTGGCGCTGCACCTTGTCCGCGCCGCCCATGCGCTGCGCCAGTTCTTTTCGCTGCGCGAGTTCAGCGAGTTCCTTGTCCCATGCCACCTTGGTGTGCTCCCGTGTGCGCGCCGGTCAGTCCAGCTTGATGTCCGCCTTGCGGATGATTTCCGCGTACTGCGCGGTTTCCTTGTCGATCTGCTCTGCGAAGCGCTTCGGGCCAAACATGCGGATGTTGCCCTGCTGCTGCAGCTGCGCCTTCACGGCCGGGTCCTGCACCGCGGTCGCGATGGCCTCGGACAGCGCGTTCACGATGGGCGCGGGCGTGCGCGCTGGCACGAGGGCGCCGACCCAGAAGGCAATGTCGAAGCCCGGATAGCCGGCCTCCGCAATGGCAGGCACATCGGGCAGTTCGTGCCAGCGCTGGGCCGATGTGACGGCCAGCGCGCGCAGTTGCCCCGCCTTGATCTTGGGGACCGCCGAAGGGTTGTCGAACGCGGCGTCCACCTCGCCGGCCATCACGGCCACCTGGGCCGGCGCCGAGCCCCGGTAGGCCACGTGCGTCATGTTCACGCCCGCCATGCTGTTGAGCAGCTCGAAGCTCAGTTGCGTGAGGTTGCCCGTCCCCGCCGACCCGTAGGAGTAGGCCCCCGGCTTGGCCTTGGCCAAGTCCAGCATGCTCTGCAGCGTAGGCGCCGTGCCGATGGGTCCCTTCTGCGGGTTGACCGTGAGGATGAAGGGCACCGACACCATGAGCGACACCGGCGCGAAGTCCTTCTTCGGGTCGTAGTTCATCTTCTTGAAGAGCAGCGGGTTCACGGTGATGGTGCTCGAGTTGCTGATGAGCACCGTGTACCCGTCGGGCTGCGAGCGCGCCACCTCGGTGGCCGCGAGCATGCCGTTGGCCCCCGTCTTGTTGTCCACCACCACGGGCTGCCCGAGCTTGGTGCTCAGGTGCTGGCCGATGATGCGCGCCACCGAATCGATGGAGTTGCCCGCGCTGAAGCCCACCACGAAGCGGATGGGCTTGTTGGGGTAGCCCTGCGTTTGCGCCATGGCGGGAACCCCGGCCATGCAGGCCGCCAGCACGGCCATGGTTGCCAGGGAGCATCGTTTCATGCCCATGTGTGTCTCCTTTTGGTTGCACCTGCGGCCTCAGAGAAGTTCCGAATAGCAGAATTGAAGTTCTTTTTTTAGTTTTCCGCAAAACACCCCCTCAGTCAATCGACAAAATTAGGTATAAACCCTTTCTTTCCCAGCCAACAGGGCGATGTTCTACAATTCGGAACACCCTGAGCCGATCGCAATGTTCTGCCCTGTGGAATTTTTAAACCTTAAAATTCCTCGAATCGAGCCCACAAGGAGTACCCTTGGCTCCAGGAAATCCCACAAGGCAGCCGGCCACCCCGGCGGTATAAAGATGCAACCAGAGCAGCCCAGCCCGACCTCCGATCCCGTGATCCAGCCCACCGGCCTCGCCGCCCCTGCAGCCATGTCCTCCATCCCCTCTCCGGAACCTGCCGAGAAAGGCGACGGCGTCGCCGCGGTCGACCGCGCGCTGCTCATCGCCACAGCACTGGCCAATGCGCCGACGGCATTGACGCTGACGGAGCTCTCGCACGTCACCAAGATGTACAAGAGCACCCTGCTGCGCCTGCTCTCGTCGCTGGAGCGCGCAGGGCTGGTAACGCACCGCGCCGACAAGCGCTATGCGCTCGGCCCGCTGGCCTTCGTGTTCGGCCGGTCGTTCGAGCAGGCCCACGGCCTGCAGGGCGCCATCCAGCCCATCCTGCAGTGGCTGGTGGACCAGGGCACGGAAAGCCCGTCGTTCCACGTGCGGCACGACCAGGAGCGCCGCCTGTGCCTGATGCGCATCGACTCCAACCACTCCACCCTGGACCGGGTCCGCCCCGGCGACATGCTGCCCCTGCACAAAGGGGCTGCCGGCAAGGTGATCACCACGCTGGGGCCGGGCCTGCCCCCGCGCACTCTGACGGCGGCCGACCTGGTCTTCACCTCGTTCGGCGAGCGCGACCCGCTGTGCGGCGCGATCGCGGCGCCCGTGTTCGGCCCTGCCGCGTCGCTGCTGGGCGCGATCTCGGTCTCGGGCCCGCTCGAACGGTTTTCGGAGCTCGCGGTGGAGCGCATGAAGGCCCTGGTGCTGGCAGCGGCCCAGAAGGCCACGCAGAGCCTGGGCGGCAAGTGGCCGCCCGCCTGATCCTCAGGCCGCACCAAAGCATCCCCCCGTCGAAACCCCCTCCCGCTCGGCAGGCGAAGGGACGGCCCTGCTCTGCCGGGACACTTGGCACACTCGAAGCCCGATAAAAACAGAACAATAGTTCCGTTAGCAAAAACC
>JASLFM010000536.1 GCA_030150585.1 Acidovorax sp. | reverse complement strand
CAACGCCGCGCAGGACACGCGGGCGCACTACCTGCGCGAACTGCTCAAGCACCAACGCACAATAGAGGTTCTGCTGCGCGTGAGCTTCGACGCCAAGCGCGTTTCACCCAAGCTGTGGGCGCAGGCGGTGCAGCTGCTGGGCAACATTGGTGCGCAGGCCGGCGGCTGGCTCAAGTCCGCCAAGAACAGGGCGCCAGCAGTATGACGGTCAAGGCCCTCATGCCCGTGCGCATGGTGAATCTGGTCGCGCCGCTGGGCCACAAGCCCACCGACAGGCACACCACGGATACGGCCGCGCCAGTGCGCGGTGCGTCCGGTGCAGCCGCCCCGCTGATCGGCCTCGGCCTTCGGCAGGGCGGCCTATATAGCGCGATGGTTGCGCCTCCTACGCCTGGAATTGCAACTTCAACAACGGCAACCAGAACAACAACCACAAGAGCTTCGAGGGCTCGGCTGTTGCCGTCCGCAGATCCGCACCTGTTCGCTCTGCTGGTGCAGGCCTGGCTCGACTGCCGGCGCAACAAGCGCAACAGCGCCAGCGCGCAGGCCTTCGAGGCCCAGGCCGAGCACAACCTACTGCAGCTGCACGACGAGCTGGCCAGGGGCGCATGGCAGCCGGGCCGTTCCATCTGCTTTGTCATCACGCACCCCAAGCCGCGCGAGGTGTGGGCCGCGCAGTTCCGCGACCGCATCGTGCACCACCTGCTCTACAACCACATTGCGCCGCGCTTTCACGCCAGCTTCACGGCCGATAGCTGCGCCTGCATTCCGGGCCGGGGCACGCTGTACGCCGCCATGCGCCTGGAGCACCAGGCGCGTAGCGCCACGGCCAACTGGAGCCGGCCGGCGCACTACCTCAAGTGCGACCTGGCCAACTTCTTCGTCAGCATCGACAAGGCCATCGTGCTGGAGCAGCTGCGCCGCCGCGTGAATGAGCCCTGGTGGATGGCGCTGGCAGAGGCCATCCTGATGCACGACCCGCTGGGCGACGTGCAGGTACAGAGCACTGCGCGCGAGCTGGCCCTGGTGCCGCCGCACAAGAGCCTGTTCAACGCGCCCGCTGACCATGGCCTGCCGATCGGCAACCTGTACAGCCAGTTCCTCGCCAACGTGCTGCTTGACGACCTCGACCAGTTCGCCAAGCACCAGCTGCGCGCGCCGCACTACGTGCGCTACGTGGATGACTTCGTGCTGCTGCACGAAAGCCCGCAGTGGCTCAACGCCGCTCGCGCGGCCATCGAGCACCGCCTGGCCGGGCTGCACCTGCGGCTCAACCCGCGCAAGACGATCCTGCAGCCCGTGGCGCGCGGCATTGACTTCGTGGGCCACACCGTCAGGCCATGGCGCCGCACCACGCGGCCGCGCACGCTGGCCACCGCGCTGCGCCGCATCGAGACCATGCCCGACGCCGACACCTACGCGGCGGGCAACAGCTACCTGGGCCTGGTGCGCCAGGCCACCCACAGCCACAAGGAGCGCGCCGCCCTGTGCCGCGCGCTACTCAAGCGCGGCCATGCCATCGAAGGGCTGCACCTCTCACAGATTTTTCGGAAGAAGGGAGTCACGCCATGACTGACCAGCACGACAACATTACCGCCCCCCTGCCCCAACCAGGCGCAGGCCCGCAAATGCGCATGGTGGAGGTAGCGCTCATCGAAGAGAGCACCACCAACCCCCGCAAGCACTTCGACGCCGCCAAGCTGCAGGAGCTGGCCGACAGCATTGCCGCCACGGGCGTGCACCAGCCCATCCTGCTGCGGCCGCTGCCGGGCCACCGCGTGCCCGACACGTGGGGTTTTCGGCGCCAGGGCGCCCCGCTGCCCGCCTACGAGTTGGTGGCCGGTGCCCGCCGCCTGCGCGCCTGCCGCCTGGCCAAGGTGGCCGAGGTGCCCGCCATGATCCGCGAGCTGACGGACGAGCAGGCGCTGGAAATCCAGGTCATCGAGAACTTGCAGCGCGAGGACGTGACGCCGCTGGAGGAGGCCGAAGGCTACGAGGCCCTCATGCAGCATGGCCATGCCGATGCCGACCAGGTGGCGGCCAAGATCGGCAAGAGCCGCAGCTACGTCTATGCCCGCCTCAAGCTGCTGGACCTGACGCCCGACTGCCGCCAGGCGCTGCGCGAAGGCAAGATCGACAGCAGCCGCGCGCTGCGCATTGCGCGCATCCCCGATGCCAAGCTGCAGGCCAAGGCCCTGGCCGAAGCCAGCCGTACCACTCACCGCGGCGACCCCGCCATGGGCGTGCGCGAGTTCGAGAGCTGGCTGCAGAAGAACGTGATGCTGCGCCTGGACGATGCGCGCTTCCCCATCACTGTGGAAGGCTTGGTGCCCGGCGTGGGCGCCTGCGGCGACTGCCCCAAGCGCACCGGCGCCGAGCCCGACCTGTTCAGCGATGTGAACGGCCCCGACCTGTGCATTGACCCGAAGTGCTTCCAGGCCAAGACCGATGCCCACGCTGACGCCGTGCGCGAGAAGGCCGAGGCCAAGGGCATGCGCATCATCGACGGCAAGGAGGCCAAGGGCATCGTCAGCCAATACTCTTGGGACGGGCACGGCCGCATCCTCGACGGCTATATCCGCCTGGACGCGACAAAGGCTGACCCGAGCGCGGACGGTAAGCAAGTGCCCCTGCGCGAGCTGCTGGGCAGCGACGGCCCCCAGCCCGTGCTGATCGAAGACCCGTGGAGCAAAGAGCTGATCGAGGCCGTGCCCGCCGACGAGGCCGAGGCGGTTCTGGTGCAGCGTGGCGCCATCCAGGTCACGCGAAGCAAGCTGGATGCCAGCGCACGCATCAACCACCTGCAGGAAAATTCCGCCGCAAAGCAGCGCAGGCTGGCGACAGCCGCGCTCTACAAGGCCTTCATGGATGCCGCGCACGGTGCAGCGGCCCCCGCCAAGATATTGGCCGATGCCGCGCTGCTGTGCGAATGGCTCAAGCTGCAGGTTCTGGATCTGGATGCCGAAGACCTGCACGACATTACCCGCATCGAGCCTATCGAGGACGAGTCCTACAGCGAAACCGAG
>JASLFM010000373.1 GCA_030150585.1 Acidovorax sp. | reverse complement strand
CCCAACGGCGCGGGTAAGACCACCCTCATCAGCATCCTCGCGGGCCTCGCGCGCGCCACCAGCGGGCGCGTGCTCGTGCAGGGCAGCGACGTGCAGGCCGACTATGCGGCCGCGCGCCGCAAGCTCGGCGTGGTGCCGCAGGAACTGGTGTTCGACCCGTTCTTCAATGTGCGCGAAACGCTGCGCATCCAGTCCGGCTACTTCGGCGTGAAGAACAACGAGGCCTGGATCGACGAGCTGCTCGAAAGCCTGGGCCTGGCCGACAAGGCCACCGCCAACATGCGGCAGCTGTCGGGCGGCATGAAGCGCCGCGTGCTGGTGGCGCAGGCGCTGGTGCACAAGCCGCCCATCATCGTGCTCGACGAGCCCACTGCGGGCGTGGACGTGGAACTGCGCCAGACCCTGTGGCAGTTCGTTGCAAAGCTCAACAAGCAGGGCCACACGGTGTTGCTGACCACCCACTACCTCGAAGAGGCCGAGGCGCTGTGCCACCGCATCGCCATGCTCAAGCAGGGCCGGGTGGTGGCGCTGGCCAGCACGTCAGACCTGCTGCAATCCACCACCTCCAACGTGCTGCAATTCAAGACCGACGTGGCGCTGCCCGCTTCCATCGCGCCGCTGGCCCGCGTGACGGGCCGCATCGTGCAACTGCCCGCGCAGGATGCGCACGAGATCGAACGCCACCTGGCCGCGCTGCGCGAGGCGGGCATTGCCACCGAGGACGTGGAAATCCGCCGCCCCGACCTGGAGGACGTGTTCCTGCAGGTCATGGCCGCCGAGCACGGGGGGCAGACCGCATGACCGGCTGGCAGACCCTGTTCTACAAGGAGGTGCTGCGCTTCTGGAAGGTGAGCTTCCAGACCGTCGCCGCGCCCGTGCTCACCGCCGTGCTGTACCTGCTGATCTTCGGCCACGTGCTCGAAGACCACGTGAAGGTGTACGACCGCCTGAGCTACACGGCCTTCCTCGTGCCCGGCCTGGTGATGATGAGCGTGCTGCAGAACGCCTTCGCCAACAGCTCGTCCAGCATCATCCAGAGCAAGATCATGGGCAGCCTGGTGTTCGTGCTGCTCACGCCCCTGTCGCACTGGGCCTGGTTCGTGGCCTACGTGGGCTCGTCCGTGCTGCGCGGGCTGATCGTGGGGCTCGGTGTGTTCATCGTCACGCTGGCGTTCGCGCGGCCGGAATTTGCGGCGCCGCTGTGGATCCTGGTATTCGCCTTCCTGGGCGCGGCGCTGCTGGGCACGCTGGGCGTGATCGCTGGGCTGTGGGCCGACAAGTTCGACCAGATGGCCGCGTTCCAGAACTTCCTCATCATGCCCATGACCATGCTGTCGGGCGTGTTCTATTCCATCCAGTCGCTGCCCCCGTTCTGGCAGCAGGTGAGCCACCTGAACCCGTTCTTCTACATGATCGACGGCTTCCGCTACGGCTTCTTCGGGCAGAGCGATACCTCGCCCTGGCTCAGCCTCGCCATCGTGGGCGGGGCGTGGCTGGCCGTGAGCTCCCTCGCCGTGCGCATGCTGCGCACGGGCTACAAGATCCGCAACTGATCCCCCTCCCATGACCGCAGACCAACTCAAGGACATCATCAGCGCGGGCCTGGCCTGCGAGCACATCACGCTCGAAGGCGACGGGCGCCACTGGTATGCCACCATCGTCTCGGCCGAGTTCGAGGGCAAGCGCGCCATCCAGCGCCACCAGCGCGTGTACGCCACGCTGGGCAGCAAGATGCACACCGACGAAGTGCACGCGCTGTCGATGAAAACCTTCACGCCGGCCGAATGGGCGGCAGCGCAGCCGGAATAAGGCTGCTATTGAATCAATAGCTGCTCGCGCCATGCTTGAAGCGCAGGCAGCCCTTTTGCCCTTTTGATTGGTGATCCAGATGGACAAACTCCTGGTCCGCGGCGGCCGTCCCTTGCAGGGCGAAGTGCAGGTCTCCGGCGCCAAGAATGCCGCGCTGCCCGAGCTGTGCGCTGCGCTGCTCACGGCCGAGCCCGTGACCCTGCTCAACGTGCCGCGCCTGCAGGACGTGGCGACCATGCTCAAGCTCATTCGGAACATGGGCGTGGCCGCCGAGCGTTCGGAGGATGGCACGGTGGTCATCGATGCGAGCCAGCTGTCCGCCCCCGAGGCACCCTACGAGCTGGTCAAGACCATGCGCGCCTCGGTGCTCGCGCTGGGGCCGCTGCTCGCGCGCTTCGGCGAGGCCACGGTGTCGCTGCCCGGCGGCTGCGCCATCGGCTCGCGCCCCGTGGACCAGCACATCAAGGGCCTGCAGGCCATGGGTGCCGAGATCGTCGTGGAGCACGGCTACATGATCGCCAAGCTGCCTGCGGGCCGCACCCGCCTGCGCGGCGCGCGCATCACCACCGACATGGTCACCGTCACGGGTACCGAGAACCTGCTCATGGCCGCCACGCTGGCCGAGGGCGAGACCGTGCTCGAGAACGCCGCGCAGGAGCCCGAGGTGACCGACCTGGCCGAAATGCTGATCGCCATGGGCGCCCAGATCGAGGGCCACGGCACCAGCCGCATCCGCATCCAGGGCGTGGAGCGCCTGCACGGCGGCACACACCGCGTGGTGGCCGACCGCATCGAGGCCGGCACCTTCCTGTGCGCCGTGGCCGCCACGGGCGGCGAGGCCTTGCTGCGCCATGGCCGCGCCGACCACCTCGACGCCGTGATCGACAAGCTGCGCGAGGCCGGCGTGCAGGTCCAGGCGGTGGAGGGCGGCATCCGCATCCAGAGCCCCGGCGCCTCGGCGCTCAAGGCCCAGGGCTTTCGCACCACCGAATACCCGGGCTTTCCGACCGACATGCAGGCGCAGTTCATGGCCCTCAACATCGTGGCCCAGGGCACGGCCACGGTGACCGAGACCATCTTCGAGAACCGCTTCATGCACGTGAACGAGCTGCTGCGCCTGGGTGCCAAGATCCAGACCGACGGCAAGGTTGCCGTGATCGAAGGCGTAGAGCGCCTCTCGGGCGCTACCGTCATGGCCACCGACCTGCGCGCCTCGGCCAGCCTCGTGATCGCGGGCCTCGTGGCCGATGGCGAAACCGTGGTGGACCGCATTTACCATCTGGACCGCGGCTACGACTGCATGGAAGCCAAGCTGCGCGGCCTGGGCGCGGACATTGAACGGATCACAGCATGACCACCATCACCCTGGCCTTGTCCAAAGGCCGCATCTTCGAAGAAACCCTGCCGCTGCTGGCCGCGGCTGGCATCGAGGTGCTCGAAGACCCCGAGAAGTCGCGCAAGCTCATCCTGCCCACCAACCAGCCCGAGGTGCGCGTGGTGCTGGTGCGCGCCACCGACGTGCCCACCTACGTGCAGTACGGCGGCGCCGACCTGGGCGTGACGGGCAAGGACACGCTCATCGAGCATGGCGGCCAGGGCCTGTACCAGCCGCTCGATCTGCGCATCGCCAAATGCCGCGTGAGCGTGGCCGTGCGCGCCGACTTCGACTACCAGCAGGCCGTGCGCCAGGGCGCGCGCCTCAAGGTGGCGACCAA
>JASLFM010000483.1 GCA_030150585.1 Acidovorax sp. | reverse complement strand
GCGTCGGTGCGGGCGGCGGTGCGCGAGGCCTGGATCTCCATCAGCGCCACGAGGCCGTGCACTTCGCCGTCGTGCGGCGCCAGGCCCGCGAGCACGCGGCCCAGGCGCAGCGCCTCGTCGCACAGCGCGGGGCGCATCCAGTCCTCGCCGGCCGTGGCCGAGTAGCCTTCGTTGAAAACGAGGTAGATCACGCCGAGCACTGAAGCGAGCCGCTCGGCGCGCGCCCCGGCCTGGGGGACCTCGAAGGGCACGCGCGCCTCGCTGAGCGTGCGCTTGGCGCGCACGATGCGCTGCGCCACCGTGGGTTCGGGCACGAGGAAGGCGCGCGCTATCTCGTCCGTGGTGAGCCCGCACAGCAAGCGCAGCGTGAGGGCGGTGCGGGCTTCGGTCGAGAGAATGGGGTGGCAGGCCGTGAAGATCAGGCGCAGCAGGTCGTCGCCAATGTCGTCTTCCTGCGCCTGGGCCAACGCGTCGACGAAGTCGGGCGTGACGCTGGCGCCGAGCGCGTTCAGATCTTGCTCCAGCGCTTCATGCTTGTGCGCATGCAGCGTGGCCGCGCGCACACGGTCGAGCGCGCGGCGCTTGGCCGTGGTCATGAGCCAAGCGGCCGGGTTGTCGGGAATGCCATCCTCGGGCCAATGCTCCAGCGCGGCCACCATCGCATCCTGCGCGATTTCCTCGGCCTGGCCCACGTCGCGCACGATGCGTGCGGCGTGAGCGATGATGCGGCCCGATTCGATGCGCCATACGCCCTCCAGCGCATCCCGCACGGCGGGCAGGGGGGTCATTGGGGCGCGGCGGTGGGCGTGGGTGCGGCCATGTAGACCAACTCCCAGATATGTCCGTCCAGGTCCTCGAAGCCATGCGCGTACATGAAGCCGTGGTCCTGCGGCTGGCGCGGCACGGCGGCCCCGGCGGCGCGGGCCTTGGCGACCAGGGCGTCCACCTCCTCGCGGCTGGCGCACGACAGGCACACCAGCACCTCGGTGGTCTGGTGCGCGTCGGCGATGGACTTGGCGGTGAAGCCCTGGGCGAACGGCTCGGTCAGCAGCATGGCGAACAGGTTGTCGCCCAGCACCAGGCTGGCGGCCATCTCGTTGGTGAAGTCCGGGTTGAACTCATAGCCCATGGCGCGGAAAAAAGCCATCGAACGGTCGAGCTGCTTCACGGGCAGGTTGACGAACATCTGGGTGTGCTTTTGCATGGCGGTGGCTCCTTTATTCAAAGTCTTCGGGTTCGTGCAGCGGGCGCACTTCGATCTCGGCGTCGCGCCCCTCGCCCACAGGATTGGGAAAGCGGCGCGCCCACTCCATCGCCTCGGCGCGGGAGCGGACCTGGATCAGCGTGTAGCCCGCGATCAGTTCCTTGGTCTCGGCGAAAGGCCCGTCCACCACGGTGTGCTGGCCGCCGTGGTAGCGGATGCGCCAGCCATCGCGGCTGGGCCGGAGTCCGTTGGCGTCCAGCAGCACGCCGGCCTGGGCCAGCTGCGCGTGGTAGTCGGTCATGGCTGCCAGCAGCTCTTTGCTGGGCGCGGGCTGGTTCTCGGCCTCGAATTCGGGCACGGACCGCACGATGATGAGAAATCGCATGGCATCCCTCCTTGGGTATGAGCAGCCCGTTTCGGGCCCTTCTGCCGCTACGACGATCGGTGCGCGCCTGGATCGACAGCCGCGCGACGTGTTCAGGGTAATCCCTTGAAAATCAGCTCTCCCAGCAGGGCGCGAGCCTGCGCACCTCCACCGTGCACCACTCGGCCGCGGGGCACTCGGCGGCGATGGCCACGGCCTCCTCTTCGGTCGCGCAGTCGAGCAGGAAGAAACCGCCCACCATCTCCTTGCTTTCGGCGAACGGTCCGTCGAGCAGGCGAGGCTGGCCGCCACGCACTTGCACGCGCACGCCCCGGTGGTCGGGCGCGAGCGACTCGCCACCGCGCAGCACGCCCCGTGCCTGCAGGCGCTGGCCGAACTCGACCATCCGTGCGTAGGCCTGCTGGCCGGCCTCGATTCCGCGCTCGGCGCGTTGTCCGTGGGGTTCCATCACCAGCAGTATGTAGGCCATCGGGGTCTCCTGTGGGGAAGCCGCGATCATAGTCAGTGCATGGCCCGGGTATGCCGGAAGCTATGCTTTTAGTAGCGGTTTCAGTGCCGGCCCATGAGCCGCGCGATCAGTTCGCCCATGGACGAAACGCCGAACTTGCGCATGAGCCGCGCGCGGTGCGCCTCCACGGTGCGTGGGCTGATTTGCAGTGCGCGTGCAATGAGCTTGCTGCTCTGGCCCGTGACCAGCAACTGCGCGATCTGGCGCTCGCGCGCCGTGAGCTCGGCCGTCACCGGGCGCGCGCTGGAGATGTCCTCGAAGGCCCAGACGGCCGCCGCGAACGGATCGGTGCGGTCGATCGTGCGGCCCGAAACATGGCACCAGAACAAGGAGCCGTCCTGCTTGCGCATGATGCGCTCGTCGGCGTAGGTTCCGCTGGCCTGCATGGCGCAGAGCGCGCGCTCGCCGATGTGCTCGTACTCGCTGCCCGAGGGGTAGAGCTGCTCCAGCGACCGGCCCACCAGGGCATCGGGCGCGTAGCCGAACATCTGGCAGAAGGCCGGGTTGTACGAGTGCACCACGCGGCGGCGCGCCACGAGCAGGCCCACGGGCGCCATGTCGAACGCGAGCCGCAGGTCGCTGTCCTGGGGCGAGGGGGCGGGGGGCTGGGCCATGGTGACGGGGCTTGCTCAGGGAGAACCCTAGTGTATTTCTGCGACTGCCGGCGCGTGCGGCGTCTGCCTATAGTCGCTCGCAGTCCTTCACTTCTTGGGAGATTTGCATGGGTGTTTGCATCGTGGGCTGGGCCCACCTGCCGTTCGGCCGGCTCGACAACCTGTCGCTCGAAGACCTCATCACGCGCGCCGGCCGCGAGGCCATGGCAAACGCGGGCATCGATGGCCGGGCCGTGGACGGCGTGTGGCTGGGTAACCTCAACGGCGGCTTCACGCCCGACGTGTTCGCGTCCTCGCTCGCGCTGCAGTGCGACGACGCGCTGCGCTGGAAGCCCGCCACGCGGCTGGAGAATGCCTGCGCCTCGGGCTCGGCCGCCGTGTACGCCGCCTGCGACGCGATCGAGGCGGGCCGCGCGCGCGTGGCGCTCGTGATTGGCGCCGAGAAGATGACGGCCGTCTCGGGCGCCGAGACCACGCGCATCCTGGGCGACTGCGGCTACAGCGGCGAGGCGGGCAGCCCGCCCGGGGGCTTTCCGGGCATCTTCGCCTCCATCGCGCGCGACTACTTCGCTGCGCATGGCGACCATTCGGCCACGCTCGCGCGCATCGCGGCCAAGAACCACGCCAATGGCGCGCGCAACCCCTGGGCCCATATGCGGCGTGACCTGGGCTTCGAGTTCTGCAACACCGTGTCGGACAAGAACCCCATGATCGCCGACCCGCTGCGCAAGACCGACTGCTCGCTGGTCTCCGACGGCGCGGCCGCCCTGGTGCTGGCCAGCGACGAGGCGCTGGGCGACTTCGCGCGCGCCGTGCGCTTCAAGGCGCGGGCCCAGGTCAACGACTACCTGCCCATGGGCCGCCGCCGCGTGGTGGAGTTTGAAGGGCCGCGCCGCGCCTGGCAGCAGGCGCTGGCGATCGCGGGCTGCACCGTGGACGACCTGTCGCTGGCCGAGGTGCACGACTGTTTCACCATCGCCGAATTGCTGACCTATGAGGCCATGGGCCTGGCGCCCCAGGGGCAAGGCCACCGGCTGCTCGAAGACGGCGTGGTGGCGCCCGGCGGGCGGCTGCCCGTCAACGCTTCGGGCGGGCTCAAGGCCAAGGGCCATCCGATTGGGGCCACGGGCGTGTCCATGCATGTGGTCTCGGCCATGCAGCTCACGGGCGAGGCGGGCGACATCCAGGTGCCCGGCGCCACGCTCGCGGGCGTGTTCAACATGGGCGGCTCGGCCGTGGCCAATTACGTGAGCGTGCTGGAGCGCGCGCGATGAACATTGCCCAGCTGCTGCGCCGCAGCGCGCTGGCCCACGGCGCACGGCCCGCGCTGCTGCTCGGCGAACGCGTGCTGTGCGATTACGCCACGCTGGGCGCGCGCGTGGCCGCGCTCGCGGGCTACCTGCAGCAGCGCTGTGGCGTGCGACCCGGCGACCGCGTGGCGCTGTTCGCGGCCAACGGCCCCGAGTACATCGAACTGCTGCAGGCCATCTACTGGGCGGGCGCGGTGTCGGTGCCCGTCAACTACAAGCTGCACGCGAAGGAGCTGGCCTACGTGCTGGCCGACTCGGGCGCCTGCTCCGTGTGGGTGAGCGAGGCGCTGCATGCCTCGGCGCTTGAAGCCGGGGCGGATTCGGCGCGGCTGCACCTGCTGGGCGGCACGGCGTATGAGGCGGCCGCGCGGCATACCCCCGCAGCGCTGGCCGAGCGCGCGCCCGATGACGTGGCCTCGCTCTTCTACACCTCGGGCACCACGGGCCGGCCCAAGGGCGTGATGCAGACGCACCGCAACCTGCTCGCGATGACGCTGTGCTACTTCAGTGACGTGGACGACATCGCGCCCCAGGACGCCATGGTCTACGCCGCGCCGCTGTCGCACGGCGCGGGCCTGTACCACTTCGCGCAGATCGCGCACGGCGCGTGCCACGTGCTGCCGCCCTCGGGCGGGTTCGACCCCGCGGAGCTGGTGCAGCTCTCGCGCAGCGTGGGCCGGCTCACGATGTTCGCGGCGCCGACCATGGTGCATCGGCTCGTGGAGCATGTGCGCGCCACGGGGGCCGACCCCTCGGGCTTCAAGACCATCGTCTACGGCGGCGGGCCCATGTACGTGGAAGATTTGCGCTCGGCGTTGGCCACCTTCGGACAGCGCTTCGTGCAAATTTACGGCCAGGGCGAGAGCCCCATGACCATCACCGCCCTCGCGCGCGAGCAACTGGCCGACACGGGGCACCCGCGCTGGGCCGAGCGCATTGCCTCGGTGGGCGTGGCGCACGCGGCCGTGGAGGTGCGCGTGGTCGACGCGGAGGGGTGCAGCCTGCCGCCTGGCGAAACGGGCGAGGTCATCGTGCGCGGTGAAACCGTGATGCCCGGCTACTGGGCCAACCCCGAGGCCACGGCCAAGACCCTGCGCGGCGGCTGGCTCTGGACCGGCGACCTGGGCCAGATGGACGCCGACGGCTTTCTCACGCTCAAGGACCGCTCCAAGGACGTGATCATCGCGGGCGGCTCCAACATCTACCCGCGCGAGGTCGAGGAAGTGCTGCTCCAGCACCCCGGCGTGAGCGAAGTGGCCGTCGTGGGGCTGCGCGATGCCGAGTGGGGCGAGGTGCCCGTGGCCTTTGTGGTGCTCAAGGCGGGCGCGGCCGGTGTGGACGCGCAGGCGCTCGACGCGCTGTGTCTCGCGCACATCGCGCGCTTCAAGCGGCCCAAGCACTACCACTTCGTCGAGGCGCTGCCCAAGAACAGCTACGGCAAGGTGCTCAAGACCGCGCTGCGCGTGCAGTTGGAGACTCCGTTGGACAATGGTAGCCCCACCTCCAAATAGCGCACACCATGGCCCAACCCACCCTCCAAATCGACTTCGTTTCCGACGTTTCCTGCCCCTGGTGCGCCATCGGCCTGGCCTCGCTGGACCAAGCCACGCAGCGCCTGGCCGGCGAGGTGGCCGTGGAGCTGCGCTTCCAGCCCTTCGAGCTGAACCCCCAGATGGGCCCCGCGGGCCAGGACATCGCCGAACACCTGCAGGAAAAATACGGCGCCACGCCCGAGCAAAGCCAG
>JASLFM010000358.1 GCA_030150585.1 Acidovorax sp. | reverse complement strand
TAAAATCATTGCATGCTCGATGACCGTGCCAAGTTGTTGCTCAAAGCGCTTGTCGAACGCTACATAGCGGATGGTCAGCCTGTGGGCTCGCGCACATTGTCGAAGGCCTCGGGCCTGGAATTGTCCCCGGCCACGATCCGTAACGTGATGGCCGACCTGGAAGACCTGGGGCTTATTGCCAGTCCCCATACCTCTGCCGGCCGAATTCCCACGGCCAGGGGCTACCGGCTGTTCGTCGACACCATGCTCACGGTGCAGCGCAGCCAGTTGGTGCCGCCTGAACTCGCGCCTGAGCAGCCACAGAAGGTCATTGCCAATGCAGCCCACTTGTTGTCGAACCTGTCGCAATTCGTGGGCGTGGTCATGGCTCCGCGGCGTACATCGGTTTTCCGGCACATAGAATTTCTGCGGCTGTCCGAGCGGCGCCTGCTGGTCATCATCGTCTCGCCCGAGGGGGATGTGCAGAACCGTGTCATCTTCACGGACGTGGACTACTCTTCGTCCCAATTGGTGGAGGTGGCCAATTTCCTCAATACCCACTATGCGGGGCTGGCCATGGAGCAGGTGCGCGAGCGCCTCAAGTCCGAGGTCGAGCGGCTGCGTGGCGAGATAGCAGCGCTCATGCAGGCTGCGGTCAGCGTTGGGTCCGAGGCGCTGTCGCAGGCGCAGGACGACGTGGTCATCTCGGGTGAGCGTAATCTGCTGGCCGTGAGCGACTTTTCCGGCGACATGGACAACCTGCGCCGGGCCTTTGACCTGTTCGAGCAGAAGACGCAAATCCTGCGCCTGCTCGATATCTCCAGCCAAGCCGAGGGTGTGCGCATCTTTATTGGCGGGGAGAGCCAAGTTGTTCCGTTCGAAGACCTCTCGATCGTCAGCGCCCCTTACGAGGTCGACGGGCAGGTCGTTGGTACGCTGGGCGTGATCGGCCCCACCCGCATGCCGTATGACCGGATGATCCAGATCGTGGACATCACTTCCAAGCTCGTTACCAACGCGCTGAGCCATCGGCGCTAGCCCCTACAATAGGCCGCTTTGTGCCGTCCTGACGGAGGGCGCTGGGGGCGTTAGCTCAGTTGGTTAGAGCAGAGGACTCATAATCCTTTGGTCATAGGTTCAAGTCCTATACGCCCTACCAACGCACAGGAAGCGGATTGCGAGCGATCGCGGTCCGTTTTTCTTTTTGGCAGGCACGTGGAGCCTTGTGAAAAGCAGTCAGTCTCCGAAGAAGGGGCAAAACTGTATTACAATCATGGCTTCGCTTGATCTCTGCAGTGCATTGCAAAGCAAGAATCCAAAGAGGTAGCGTGAGTTTGAAGCAAAGCAAAAATTCATGCTATAATTCAAAGCTTAGCGGCTGTAGCTCAGCTGGATAGAGTACTTGGCTACGAACCAAGGGGTCGTGGGTTCGATTCCTGCCAGCCGCACCAAACGGTAAGCCCTGGAACTGCAAAGTTCCAGGGCTTTTTCGTTTGCGCTTTCGACCGAGAATGTCGCCATGAGCAAGGCTTTCACGAAAGAAACGGACAACGATGACGGCGATGAGGTGGCGCTGCCGCCCATCCCGGCCGGCAGCAAGAACTACATCACGCCGCAGGGCTACGCGCGTCTGCGCGGCGAACTGCTGGATCTGATCGACAACGAGCGGCCCAAGGTTGTGGAGGTGGTCCATTGGGCCGCGAGCAACGGGGACCGCTCGGAAAACGGCGACTACCTCTATGGCAAGAAGCGCTTGCGCGAGATCGACCGCCGCATCCGCTTTCTGACCAAGCGCCTGGAGATTGCCGAGGTGGTCGACCCGGCGCTCCACGAGGGCAGCGACCAGGTCTTCTTCGGTGCTACCGTGACCTATGCGGACGACGAAGGCGCGGAGCGCACGGTGACGATCATGGGCATCGACGAAGCCAACAGTGCCGAGGGGCAAGTCAGCTGGGTGTCGCCCGTGGCGCGGGCGCTGCTCAAGGCGCGTGAAGGAGACGAAGTGCAGTTGCCCACGCCGGGTGGCATGCGCAACCTGGAGATCGTTGCAGTCCGCTATCCTTCCAAGAAGGCCTGACGCAGCTACTGGGGCAGGATGCGCGCTGCGCGCACCACGGCCTGCGTGCGGCGCAGGTTGCGCAGGGCGGCTTCGAGGTGGGCCTGGTCGCGCGCGGCCACGATGAAGCGCAGATCGGCCGTGTCCATGGCGGTCTCGTCATCCATGTCCACATGCACGATGTCGGCCTCGGATGTGGCCAGTTCCGAGGCTATGCGTGCGAGAACGCCCTTGCCGTTGCGTACCGTCACCTTGATGCCTGTTTCAAATGCCCGTGTCGGGTCTTCGCTCCAGTCGACAGCGATGAACCGCTCGCTGTCCTTGTGCTGCAGCCGTTTGGCCACATTGCATTCCGTTCGGTGCACCACCAGGCCTTCCCCACGTCCGAGGTATCCGACAATGGTGTCGCCTGGCACGGGGCGGCAGCAGGATGCATATTTGACCGAAGCGTTTTCGCTTCCATCCAGCGTTACCGCGCCTTGCGAAAGGTTCTCGTGGGAGGTGTAGCGCTCCTTGGTCATCAACACGGCATTCGGGCGATGGCCATGCTCGCTGAGCAGCACCATGAGCCGCTTGGCGACAATGCTTGCAATTCGCTTGCCCAGGCCGATATCGGTCATGAGTTCTGTGCGTGTGCGATTGCCTGTGAAGCGCAGCAGCTTGTCCCATAGAGGCTGGTGGTCTGCTTCGCTGCCGGGCAATTGGTCCATGCCTTCGGCGCGCAGCGCCTGGGCCAGCAACTTCTCGCCCAGGGTCGCGGATTCGCTTTGCGCCATGGTTTTCAGGTAGTGGCGAATCTTGGAGCGCGCGCGGCCCGTGCGAACGAATCCCAACCATGCGGGGTTGGGGGTGGATTCTGGTGCGGTGATTACTTCAACCACATCGCCGTTGTTGAGCTCGGTGCGCAACGGAACCGGCTCGTTGTTGATGCGTGCGGCGGTGGTACGGTCTCCGACATTGCTGTGGATGGCATAGGCAAAGTCCACCACGGTCGCGCCGCGCGGCAGCGCCATGATCTGGCTCTTGGGCGTGAATACATACACTGCGTCGGGAAACAGGTCGACCTTGACGTGGTCCCAAAACTCGGCGGCATCGCGTGTCTCGTTCTGGATATCGAGCAGCGATTGCAGCCATTTGGTGCCGAGCCGCTCGGCGGCGCCGCTGCCCGTGTCCTGGGCCTTGTACAGCCAATGGGCCGCCACGCCAGCCTCGGCGACGACGTGCATTTCCTCCGTGCGCATCTGGAACTCGATGTTGATGCCGGAGGGGCCTACCAATGTCGTGTGCAGCGATTGGTAGCCATTGAGTTTGGCGATCGCAATATGGTCCTTGAACTTGCCGGGAACCGGTTTGTACATCTGGTGCAGCACGCCTAGCGCGGTGTAGCAGTCGGTGACCGTGGGTACGATGACACGGAAGCCGTAGATGTCCGTTACCTGGGCAAAGCTCAGGTGCTTGAGCTTCATCTTCTGGTAGATGGCGTACAGGGTCTTTTCTCGCCCTGCCAAGCGAACCTTCATGCCTAGCTTTGCAAAGGCGGTATCGACTTCCCCTTGCACTTTCTGAATCAGGTCGCGTCGCCGGTTGCGCGATTTGCTGACTGCCTTGGTGAGCGTGGCATAGCGCCACGGGTGGAGGTGGCGGAAGGCGAGGTCCTGCAGTTCGCGGTAGGTTTGGTTGAGGCCCAGTCGGTGCGCGATGGGGGCATAGATGTCCAGGGTTTCCGAGGAAATGCGCGCCCATTTGCTGCGTGGCATATCCGACAGCGTGCGCATGTTGTGCGAGCGGTCGGCGAGCTTGACGAGGATGACCCGCACGTCGCGTGCCATGGCCAGGAGCATCTTGCGAAAAGACTCGGCCTGATTCTCTTCCCGCGTATTGAACTGCAGCTTGTCGAGTTTTGTGAGTCCGTCAACAAGCTCTGCCACCGGCGCGCCAAAACGGTCGATCAGGTCCGATTTGGTGACGCCGCAGTCCTCCATGGCGTCGTGCAGCAGTGCGGCCATCAGGGCTTGGGCATCAAGCTTCCAGCTTGCGCACTGTGCTGCCACCGCGATGGGGTGGGTGATATAGGGT
>JASLFM010000383.1 GCA_030150585.1 Acidovorax sp. | reverse complement strand
CAGATCGGCTGGAACGCGCAGCAGCAGTTCGAGAGCGACGACTTCATCGCCCAGACGCGCCAGACGCTGCTCAACGTGCGCGCCGTGCTCGAAGCCGGCGGCGCGGGCCCCGAGCACCTCGTGCGCCTGACCTGGTACGTGCTGGACCGGCGCGAGTACAACGCGCGCCTGAAGGAGCTGGGCGCGGTCTACCGCGAGGTGATGGGCAAGCACTTCCCCGCCATGGCCTGCGTGCAGGTGGCAGGGCTCATGGAGGAGCGCGCGCGCATCGAGATCGAGGCCACGGCCGTCATACCGGGCTGAGAGCGGACTGAGGGCGGACTGACCAGCTCAGATGCCCACGATCTGCCGGTACGCCGCGCGCGTGGCCGGCGACACCGAGGCCAGCACCTGCTCGTACGAGGTCTTGTGCCGCGCCACGAGCCGCACCGAGGCGACCGTGGCCGAGCGGCAGAACCAGTGGCAGGTGTGCTGCATGAGGTAGAGCTCGGCCGTCATCGTGAAAGCCCTGCGCTTGCGCGCTTCCTCCGGCTCGTCGCCCCCGCCCCCATCGGCCGCTGCCGCGATGCCCCGTGCATGCATCTGCAGCGCCTCGCGCATGTCAAAGCTCGCGCCGGGCAGCCAGCGGTCGGCATAGGGCAGCGCGAGGGCAAAGGTGCTCACGCGCGCGTCGGCCGCGTCGATGCGCGCGAAGTCGTCGGCGAAAGACTGGAACTGCTCGCTGAGGTTCTTCTCGGTGGTGGCCAGCAGCCCCCATATCTGCGCGCGGCGCTGCGGGTCGGACTCGCCCAGCGCGCGCAGGTAGCCCTCGGTCAGGGCCTCCATGAGCTTCTCGATCTGGTAGCGGCCCAGGTAGCTGCCCAGCAGAGCCACGCGCGCGGCGCGCTCGCGGGCCTTGAGAAGGTAGGCGCCCATGGCGATCAGCAGCGCCAGCGTCAGAAGTTCCATGGATACGAGAAAAAAGGGGGTGAACGGGAGCTCAGAGTGTAGGCGGCGCGAAGGCCGCGCGCGCCGCGAGCGCACGGTCACGCACGCTGCAGCCCTCGATGTGGTCGTTGACGAGACCCATGGCCTGCATGAAGGCATAGACCGTGGTCGGGCCCACAAAGCTCCAGCCGCGCTTCTTGAGGTCCTTGGACATGGCCGTGGAGGCCGCCGTGGCCGTGAGCGTGCGCGCCGCCTCGATGGTGAGGCGCTCGGGCCGCTCGTGCGGCGCGGGCTCGTGGCGCCACACGTAGCGCGCGAGCGAGCCGAACTCGGCGCGCAGCTCCAGCAGGCGCCGCGCGTTGTTGATGGTGGATTCGATCTTGCCGCGGTGGCGAACGATGCCCGCGTCGGCCAGCAGCCGCGCCACGTCGGCCTCGCCGAAGCGCGCGATCTGCTCGGCATCGAACCCTGCGAAGCCCGCACGGAAGGCCTCGCGCTTGTTGAGGATGGTGAGCCAGCTCAGGCCCGACTGGAAGCCTTCGAGGCACAGCTTCTCGAACAGGCGCCGGTCGTCGTCCACGGGGAATCCCCATTCGTGGTCGTGGTAGTGGCGGTACAGCGGCGTGGCGCGGCACCAGGCGCAGCGCGGGCAGCCGGCTTCGTCGTGAAACAGGCCGTTGGAGGGGGCGGGGGTGGTCTCGGGCATGGCACATTCTAGGAATGACTTCGCCCCGCCCCTCCCCCCTGCCGCGCGCGCTGCTGGCGGCCCTGGCCTGCCTGCTCGCGGGCTGCGCCCACACCTCGGGCCTGGGCTACTACTGGCAGGGACTGCGCGGCCACCTGCAGATGCTGGAGGCGGCCAAGCCGCTGTCCGAGTGGATCGCAAGCAGCGACACCCCCGCCGCGCTGCGCGAGCGGCTGCAGCTGGCACAGCGCGCCCGCGCGTTCGCGGTGGCCGAGCTGCACCTGCCCGACAACGCGAGCTACCGCCGCTATGCCGACCTGCACCGCGCCGCCGCGGTGTGGAACGTGGTGGCCGCGCCGCCCGACTCGCTCACGCTGCACACATGGTGCTTTCCGGTCACGGGCTGCATCGGCTACCGCGGCTACTTCGCTGAAGGCCATGCGCGCGAGCACGCCGCGCAGTTGGCCGCCGAGGGCCTGGAGGTGAGCGTGTACGGCGTGCCCGCGTACTCGACGCTGGGCTACCTCAACTGGCTCGGCGGCGACCCGCTGCTGTCCACCTTCATCCAGTGGCCCGAGGGCGACTTCGTACGCCTGATGTTCCACGAGCTGGCGCACCAGGTGGTCTACGCCAAGGACGACACGCAGTTCAACGAGTCCTTCGCCACGGCCGTGGAGCGCCTGGGCAGCGCGCGCTGGCTCGCCACGCAGGCCAGCCCGGGCGCACGCGCCGCCTACGAGGCCAGCGAGGCGCGGCGCGCCCAGTTCCGCGCGCTCACGCGCGCCGCGCGCGAGCGGCTGGCCGAGCTCTACGCACGCAATGCCGAGCAACCGCTGAATCCGCAAGCGCTGGCAGCTATTAAATCAGAAGCAATGCAGGATTTCCGTGCGCGGTATGCGGCGCTGCGCGCGCAGTGGCAGGCGGCGTTGGAGGGAGCACCCTCGCCCGCGCAGATCGCGGCCTACGACCGCTGGGTGGCCGAGGCCAACAACGCGGCCTTCGGTGCCCAGGCCGCCTACGACGGCTGGGTGCCGGCCTTCGAGGCGCTGTTCGCGCGGCAGCAGCAGGACTGGCGCCGGTTTTATGATGCGGTCCAGCAACTGGCGGCCCTGCCGGCGGCGCAGCGGCACGAGGCCCTGTGCGCGCTGTCGCCCGCCGCCCCCACGAAAGAGCACTGTGTCCAGCATCCACATCCATCGCCCGCACCAGCTCGGCCTTGAGGCCGCGCGCAAGATTGCCTTCGCCTGGGCCGAAAAGGCCGAGCGCAAGTTCGACATGGAATGCACCTACGAAGAGGGCGAGGACCAGGACACGGTCCACTTCCGCCGCACGGGCGTGCAGGGCACGCTGCAGGTGCTGCCTGACCTGTTCGAGCTGGAGGCCAAGCTGGGCTTTCTGGTCAGCGCGTTCAAGGACCGCATCGAGTCGGAACTCAACGGCCAGTTCGACGCACTGCTGGCCAAGCCCGCCGGGGGCCGGAAGAAGAAGTGACGGCGCGGGCCGCGCCGCCCGGCCCGCTCAGCTCAGCGAAGCGATCAGGTCCACGTACTGCTGCTTGGCAGCGTCGGCGGCGGTGCCCTTGAGCTTTTCCCAGGCATCCCACTTGGCGCGGCCCACCATGTCGGAAAAGCTGGGCTTCTTCTCGGTGTTGTCGCCCACGGTGGCCTGTTTGTAGAGCGCGTAGATCTTGAGCAGCGTGGCGTTGTCGGGACGTTCGCTGAGGTTCTTGGAATTGGCCACGGCGGTTTCGAAAGTGGCGTTCAGGTCGGACATGTCGGAGGCTCCTCGGAAAAATGTGCGGAGGGGTCGGGAAAGAACGGTGTCTGCATGGGAATGCGCCGTTGTATCTTACGGCCCGCACGCTGCCCCGCAGGGCACCGTTCCTAGAGGCCATCCCCCAAAAACACACCACAGGACATCCGCGCATGGTCACCCGCACCCGCAAAGCCCCGGCCCCTTCCACGGCGACCGAACCGCCCACGCCCGCCGCGCGCGCGGCCCAGGCCGTGCGCAAGAACGTGCGGCGCACCGCCTCGGGGCTGCTGGGCCTGTCGGGCGAGCGCATGAGCAAGGTGGACACGGCCTGGCTGCGCATGGACTCGGCCAGCAACCTCATGATGATCAACGGCGTGTGGACGCTCGCGCCCGGCATCACCTGGGAGGCGCTGTGCGAGCGCGTGCGCCAACGCCTGCTGCAGTACCCGCGCTTTCGCCAGCGCGTCATCGAGGACGCGGCGGGCGCCACCTGGGTGGAGGATGCGCGCTTCGACCTCGCGGCCCACGTGGTGCGCGAGCGCCTGCCGCGGCGCAAGGGGCAGAGCCCGCAGCAGGCGCTGCAGCACCGCGTGGGCGAGCTCGCCATGGCGCCGCTCGACGCGCGCCGGCCGCTGTGGCAGCTGCACCTCATCGAGGACTTCACCGACGACGACGGGCAGCGCGGCAGCGCGCTGATCGTGCGCATCCACCACTGCATCGCCGACGGCATCGCACTCATCTCGGTGAGCATGTCGCTCGTGGACGGCGGCAGCGGGCCGCCCCAGCGCCGCCGCAAGGCCGCCGCCGGCACGGCGCCCGAGGACTGGGTGGCCGACGCGCTGATCCGCCCGCTGACCGGTATCGCCGCCAAAGCGCTCGACCTCGCGGGCGACGGCGCAGCCCGCTCGCTGCACCTGCTGCGCGAACCCGACAAGGCGTTCGAGCAGGGCCTCGCGGGCTCGGTGGACGCCGCACGCATGGCCTACCAGCTGCTCAGCGACGCGGCCGCGCTCGCGCTCATGCCCGACGACTCGCCCACGCGCCTCAAGGGCCAGCCCGGCGGCGCCAAGCGCGTGGCCTGGTGCCCGCCCATTCCACTCGACGAGGTCAAGGCCGTGGGGCGCGCGCTCAACTGCTCGATCAACGACGTGCTGCTGGCCTGCGTGGCCGGCGCCATCGGCAGCTACCTGCGCCGGCACGGCGATGACCCGGCGGGCCAGGAGATTCGCGCCATGATCCCCGTGAACCTGCGGCCGATCGAAGAAGCCTGGAAGCTGGGCAATCGCTTCGGCCTCGTGCCGCTGGTGCTGCCCATCGGCGTGGCCAACCCCATCGAGCGCGTGTACGAGGTGCGGCGGCGCATGAACGCGCTCAAGGGCAGCACGCAGCCGCTGCTGGCCTTCGCGATGCTCGCCGTGGCGGGCCTGCTCGTGAAGCCCGCGCAGGACGCGCTGCTGGGCCTCTTCAGCCGCAAGACCACGGCCGTGATGACCAACGTGCCGGGCCCGCGCGAGGCGCTCACACTGTGCGGCTCGCGCGTGACGCAGTGCATGTTCTGGGTGCCGCAGTCGGGCGACATCGGCCTGGGTGTTTCGATCCTCAGCTACGGCGGCGGCGTGCAGTTCGGCGTGATCACCGACGCGCAACTGTGCCCCGACCCGCGGCAAATCATCGAGGCCTTCGCGCCCGAGTTCACGCAGCTCTCGCTGCTCACGCTGATGCTGCCCTGGGGCAGCGAGGCCTCAGCCTGAAAGGCCGTCCACGGCCTGGAACATGGCCTGGCGCGCCTGGCTCACGATTTGGCCCTTCCACGCATCGGTATCGGTGTAGAAGGCGTCGCGCATCTGCTGCTTGATCTGCGCGGCCAGCGCAGGCGGCGCCTCGGGGTGGACGTGGAGCCAGTGCTCTGCGCGCAGCGCCTGCAGCACGTCGGCCACGGGCACGGTGCCGTATTCCATGGCAATGCCCGTGTACTCGGCCTGCGGACACTCCTGCACGAGCCCATTCCACATCAGGCCCGTGAGGAAGGCCGAGGTGGAAGAGCCGTCGTAGATCGAGGTCACGGGCGTGGCGCCGCCGCCGTCCCACCACGCGCGTGCGCGCTGGATGGCGCGCGCGTCGTTGGCGCCCGCGTAGATGCGCTCGCCATGGCCGCTGGGGCCCAGGCCCGTGTGCAGGTCGATCCAGCCGATGCGTGCCGCGCGGCGGCCATGCTGGCGCAGGACCGTGCGCAGGGT
>JASLFM010000382.1 GCA_030150585.1 Acidovorax sp. | reverse complement strand
CGCAACGAGCAGTTGCACGCCAGCGAGCGGCGCCTGGAGGCCGTGATCAATTCCGCGCTCGACGCCATCATCTGCGTGGACCAGCACCAGCGCATCACCGTCTTCAATCCCACCGCCGCCGCGCTGTTCCTCTGCTCCACGAGCGATGCGCTCGGCAGCCCGCTCGAGCGCTTCCTGCCTGAGGCCGCCCAGGCGCTGGCCTTCGCGCAGCTCACCACCCAGGCCGTGCTTGGCGAGATGACCGCGCGCACAGCCGGCGGCCGCGAGCTGGCCGTGGAGGTCAGCGTCTCGTTCGAGCGCCACGCCGAGGGCGAGACCACCACCGTCTTCGCGCGCGACCTCACGGGACGCAAGAAGGCCGAGGCGCACCGCAACGAACTGGAGGCGCAGCTGCGCGAGTCGCACAAGATGCAGGCCGTGGGCACCATGGCTGGCGGCATCGCTCACGACTTCAACAACATCCTGGGCGCCATCCTCGGCAACGTGGAGCTGGCCAAGGCCGATGCCCAGGCGCTCGGCGCCGGGTCGCCCGTGCTCGAAAGCCTGCGGGAGATCGAAAAAGCCGGCCGGCGCGCGCGCGACCTCGTGCGCCAGATCCTCACCTTCAGCCGCAACGAGCCCCCCCGGCGCGGCGCCGTGCAGGTGACCGAGGTCATGCACGACACCGAGCGGCTGCTGCGCGTGACCCTGCCGCCCGCCATCGAGCTGCACGTGCACGCGCCCGAAGATCTGCCCCCCGTGCTGGCCGACGCCACGCAGGTCGAGCAGGCGCTGCTGAACCTCTGCACCAATGCTGTGCACGCCATCGGCGAAGAACGCGGCACCGTGCTCATGGAGGCCACGGCCCTGCAGCCGGGGCAGCGCCTGTGCGACCGCCTGGGCCTGCCCCTGGGCGAATATGTGGCCCTGGTCGTGCGCGACAACGGCCCCGGCATGGACGGCGCCACCCTGCAGCGCATCTTCGAGCCCTTCTTCACCACCAAGCCCGTCGGCCAGGGCACGGGCCTGGGCCTGGCCGTGGTGCATGGCGTGATGCGCACGCACGGCGGCGCGGTGGACGTGAGCAGCGCCGTCGGCGAGGGCAGTTGCTTCACGCTCTACTTCCCGGTGGCTTCGGCCGCGGTCCCCGCCCCGGCCGAAGCGCCGGCTCGTGCACCCGCAGCGCCCTCGCCCGCTTCCGACGCACGACCGCGCCACGTGATGTACGTGGACGACGACGAGGCCCTGGTCTTCCTCGTGCAGCGCCTGCTGCGCCGGCGCGGCTACGAGGTCAGCGGCTTCACCGACCCGCACGAAGCCACCGACGCGCTGCGTGCCGAGCCCGGACGGTACGACCTGCTCGTGACCGACTACAACATGCCGGGCTACTCGGGCATCGACCTCGTGCGCGCCGCGCGCGCCATCCGGCCCGACCTGCCCGTGGCGCTGGCCTCGGGCTACGTCACGGCAGAGATCGAGCAGGCCGCGCTGGCAGAAGGCGCGCGCGCGCTGATCCACAAGCCCAACGACGTGGAAGAGCTTTGCGCCACGGTCGATCAACTGATCCATGGCCCCCGCTGAGGTGAACTGCCTCCATGCGGACGACGACCTGCTCGTGCTCGTCAAGCCGCCAGGCCTGCTGTGCGTACCCGGCCGCGGATCCGACAAACAGGACTGCCTGAGCGCGCGCGCCCAGGCCCGCTGGCCCGGCGCGCTCATCGTGCACCGGCTCGACCAGGCCACCTCGGGCCTCGTGCTCATGGCGCGCCACCCCGAGGCCCAGCGGCGCCTGGGCGATGCCTTCGCCGAGCGGCAGGTGGACAAGCGCTACTACGCTGTCGTGCGCGGCCTGCCACCTGCCCAGGAAGAGTGGAATCTCATCGACCTGCCCCTGGCCGCCGACTGGCCGCGCCGCCCAATGCAGAAGGTGGACCTGGCGCACGGCAAGCCCAGCCAAACCCGCTGGCGCACCCTGCGCCACGATGCCGAATGCGGCACCACCCTGCTCGAACTGCAGCCCCTCACCGGCCGCACCCACCAACTGCGCGTGCACCTGGCCGCCGTCGGCCATCCCATCCTGGGCGACATGCTGTACGCCGATGAGGCCACACGGATCCTGGCGCCACGACTGATGCTGCACGCAAGCGCGCTGCAATTCGCGCACCCGGCACATGGGAGAGAGTGTATGTTCCGGGCACCGGTGGATTTTTTCGAATGAAAACAGCGTCCAGCGCCCATCCAGCAAGTGCAAGCAGCTCCTTTTTCAGGAGCATCACTTGCCGGATAATCGCCTCACCCAATCCATCCGCGACGCCAGCCGCCATGTTGAAACTGAACCGCCTCCCCGCCTTGCTGATCGGCCTGCTCTCCCTGTCCAGCGCCTGGGCACTGCCCCCCGCCCTGCTGTACGACGGGAATGCAGATCCCACCTCGCAAGGCTGGCAGGCCAATCAGCAAACCCCGCTCACGCTGACCGTGGGAAATGGCATCAACGGCGTTGATGCTGGCACCACGCGCTTCACCACCACCACCAACGGCGGCGCGCAAACGAGCGGACAAAACATGTACAAGTACAGCGTGGGAACGGCGAATCTCATCGCATCCATCCGCCTCAAGGCTCTGTCGGTGTCCCCGCACAACTATTTGGATGCGGGGCTCATGTTCAGTGTCGTTGACAACTTCGCCGGCGTAGCCGGCACATCCACCAACCGCAGCAACATGCTCTACATCGACCCCGGTGTGATTGGATGGGGCGACGATACCAACGGCACAGCGGCCTTCAACAGTGTCGACGGCAATTTCCACGAGTACGCGATCCGCTACCACGAGGGACAGCTCAAGGTCTACGTCGACCAGAGCTGGGCGGACATCGCTGCGGAAACGGCCGTGCCCGTCCTGACCCGCTCGTTCGTGCCTGGCACGACCGCGTCGGCCATGATCGTCTTCGGCGATCAGTCCAACGACAAGAATGTGGACTCCGACTACGTCGTCGACTACGTCCAATTCCAGGACCTCAACGCACTGCCCGCAGGCGCGCCCGCAGCGGTGCCGACGATGGAGCCGCTCGGCTTGGGCATGCTGTCCGGACTGCTGGGCGCGGCGGCCGCATGGCGCCATCGCCGCAGGCGCCAGCGCGCAGGCACGGCCATGGCAGCGCCAGCCGCGGCACGCATACTGCATTGAAGTACCAGCAGCCCTTACCATCTCAGCCCATGACCACCCACCTCACCCTTCTCACCGGCGGCTCGCGCGGCATGGGCCTTGCCATGGCGCAGCAGCTCTTGCAGCCGGGCAACACCCTAGTCAGCATCGCGCGCCACGCCAACCCGGCGCTCGCCGCGCCCCAGGGCGCCGTGCTGGAACAGTGGGTTCTGGATTTGGCCGATGGCGCATCGGCGGCCGCACGCCTGCACGCGTGGCTTGCCGCGCTGCCCGCGGACGCCTTTGCCAGCGCCACGCTCATCAATAACGCAGGCGTGATTCCGCGCATAGCGCCGCTGTCGGACAGCGACCCGGCCGACCTCGCCCACGCGCTGCGCGTGGGACTCGAGGCGCCCATGCAGCTCACGGCGGCCTTCCTGGGCGCGACCAGCGGCTGGACCGTGCCGCGCAAGGTGCTCAACATCTCCTCGGGCCTGGGCCGGCGTGCCATGGCCTCGCAGGCCGCTTACTGCGCCGCCAAGGCCGGCATGGACCACTTCACGCGTTGCCTGGCGCTCGACGAAGCGGCCAAGCCCCATGGCGCCAAGGTATGCTCCCTGGCTCCTGGTGTGATCGACACCGACATGCAGGTCCAGTTGCGCGGCGCCGACCCGGCTGCCTTCCCCGACGTGCAGAACTTCGCCAACCTCAAGACGGGTGGCATGCTCACTTCGCCTGCAGACGCCGCCGCCCGCGTGCTCGCGTGGCTGCGGCGTGCGGACTTCGGCGCCAACCCGGTGGCCGATGTGCGCGAGGCCTGAAGCCGTTACTCCTGTTTGCATAGCGTGCAGCGCGCGTCCCGCAAGCGCTGCACGCCGTTTTGATATTGAAAGGATCTCCCATGACCCGTGAAGTCGTCGTCATTTCCGCCGTGCGCACCGCCATCGGCACCTTTGGCGGCAGCCTCAAGGATGTGCCGCCCACCGAGCTGGGCGCCACCGTCGTGCGCGAGTCGCTGGCCCGCGCCCAGGTCCAGGGCCAGGACGTGGGCCACGTCGTGTTTGGCCATGTGGTGAATACCGAGCCCAAGGACATGTACCTCTCGCGCGTTGCTGCCATCAATGGTGGCTGCGCCGAGGGCACGCCCGCGTTCAACGTGAACCGCCTGTGCGGCTCGGGCCTGCAGGCCATCGTGAACGCGAGCCAGACCATCTTGCTGGGCGATGCCGACGTCGCCATCGGCGGTGGTGCCGAGAACATGAGCCGCGCGCCCTACGCCAGCCTCGCGAGCCGCTGGGGCGCGCGCATGGGCGACACCAAGATGGTCGACATGATGATCGGCGCGCTGCACGACCCCTTCCACACCATCCACATGGGCGTGACGGCCGAGAACATCGCGGCCAAGTGGGGCATCACGCGCGAAGACCAGGACAAGCTGGCCGTCGAAAGCCACAACCGCGCCGAGCGCGCCACGCAGGCGGGCTACTTCAAGGACCAGATCGTGCCCGTGATGCTCAAGAGCAAGAAGGGCGAGGTGGCCTACGCCACGGACGAGCACTTCCGCGCCGGCGCCACCCTGGACGACCTGGCCAAGCTCAAGCCCGTGTTCGTGAAGGAGAACGGCACGGTGACGGCAGGCAACGCCTCGGGCATCAACGACGCCGCCGCCGCCGTGGTGCTCATGGAAGCCAAGACGGCCCAGGCCCGCGGCGCCAAGCCGCTGGCGCGCCTCGTGGCCTACGCCCACGCGGGCGTGGACCCGAAGTACATGGGCATCGGCCCCGTGCCTGCCACGCAGCTCGCACTCAAGAAGGCCGGCCTCACGGTGCAGGATCTGGACGTGATCGAGGCCAACGAAGCTTTCGCGGCCCAGGCCTGCGCCGTCACGCGCGACCTGGGCCTGGACCCGGCCAAGGTCAACCCCAACGGCTCGGGCATCTCGCTGGGCCACCCCATCGGTGCCACGGGCGCGGTCATCACCGTGAAGGCCCTGTACGAGCTGCAGCGCATCCAGGGCCGCTACGCGCTGGTGACCATGTGC